>JALNZH010000295.1 GCA_023229405.1 Bacteroidota bacterium | reverse complement strand
ACTCGAAGCAATGTGTTACGGTCGTATTTTTTAAATTGGAGATGGTGAATTTTGTCTTTCCACGCCTCTTTTTCCTTAAAATTGCCGGAATAATACTTGGCTAGTTTCTCGAAATGCGTGTTATAGTCCGTATACAGCTTTGAAACGACCTCGCGGTCCGCCAATTGGCGATAATTGATATATTCCATGGTCTCCCGACGAATATTTTTGCTTAATATACGCTCATTTGGTTCCAGAATCAATGTAAGCAATGGTACATTGTGTGCATTGATTTTAGACGAATGTTATAATATATTGCTATAGCAAAATGGCCAAACTTTCAGGAAAAATAGCTGTTGTTACCGGTGGGACTGGGGCCTTAGGCCAGAACGTTACGAAGCGGTTGTTAATGGAAGGAGCGACGGTTATTGCCACACATACCGGACGGTCCGATACTGAATCATCGGCAATAATTGATCATCAAGTTCAAAATCTTTCATATGATGTTCTTGATGTAACGAGTGAGCGATCAGTCGGTACATTTTATGACCAGTTGTTATCGAAACATGGACGCATTGATATTCTATGCAATCTTGTCGGTGGAATCCGACAAAAAAAGTTTATCGAAGACATTTCTTTTGAAGAATGGAATGAAATGTTCCGGGTAAATTTAGATTCCTGTTTTTTGATGACACGAAACGCTGTTCGATCGATGAAATTGAACTCGTTTGGCAGGATTATTAATATTACTGCAATGCCGGCCATCCTACCTGAACCGAAACGGGGAGGATATGGCGTTGCAAAAGCGGGCGTCATCACGTTAACAAAAACGGTTGCTGAAGAGGTGAAAGGTTTCGGCGATATTACAGTAAATGCAATTGCGCCAAGTACCATTCTGACCGAAGCAAATAAACAATGGGGAACTGAGGAGGAGATAAAAAAATGGGTAACACCCGGACAAATAGCAGAGATGATCATCGTTCTATGTTCTGATTCGGGAGCCGCAATTAATGGTCACATTATTCAAATGTATGGTAAGGTATAATTATGGGTTTACGTGATAAACTAAATGAAGATCTGAAAAATGCGATGAAATCCGGCGATAAGCTGCGGACGGAAACTCTCCGTATGCTGAGAGCGCAGATCCTTGAATTTGAAAAAAGCGGTGCCGGCCGCGAAATGAATGCCGATGATGATATGAAAATTCTTCTTTCTTCAGTGAAAAAACGAAGAGACTCTATCGAGATGTACGAAAAAGCAAACAGGAAGGATCTTGCTAATAAAGAAATAGCAGAGATTGCGATAGTTCAGGAGTATTTGCCAAAACAAATGAGTGCAGGGGAAGCTGAAATGATTATCGTCAAAATTATTGCAGAGGCAGGGTCGAAAGAACTCAGCAAAGTGATGCCGCTGGTGATGAAAGAATTAAAAGGGAAACTGGACGGTAAGTTGATCAACGAAATTGTCAAACAAAAAATAGCATAACATTATGGCAGTCATCGACATCATTCTCGGCGTTATCATTCTGATCTTTATGTATTCGGGATTCAAGAGTGGATTTATAAAAAAAATTATTGGCTTTGCCTGTTTGGTGTTGGCCCTGATTCTGGGGACAAAATATGCAGCAGATGTCAATGAATTGATTTTTGCCGAGATGGGAATTTCGGGCACCACCGGTTTTTTTGTATCGTTTGTTATGATCGTAGTGGCAATCACACTCACTCAATCGATACTGTACAAAATATTTATCCAAGACCTTGTTGATTCAATGTGGAACAATGTTTTTGGTATGTTTGTTGGAATTGTGGAAGGTGCATTGGTTGTGAGTATTGCTCTCATTGTGATGAGCATTTATTTAGATCTGCCATCACAGGAAACAAAGGCGGAGTCGGAATTGTATAAACCAATTAAAAATTTCTCCCCCATGGTATTCGACCAGATTAACACCTTGCTTCCAGAATCGGAGGATTTTTACCAGCAAATCATGAATTTTACAAATGGTGAAAAGCCAAAGAAGAAATAAGACGATATGAGTCAGTTTGACGCAGCAGCTGATAGATTAGAACTTCCTAAAATACTCCATAGAATACAGTTTTACGCCTCTTCCGACCTCGGAAAAGAAGCTGCCGAATCCATTGAACCTCTGGACGATATTGAAACAATTTCCCGGGAGCATAACCTGGTTTCGGAAATGAAACGTGTGTTGGAAGGGGAAGGATCGTTTCCGATTGATGGAATTAAGGATATTAGAGCATCCCTTCAACAATCGACAATAGAAAACAATCTCCTTTCTGCAAAAGAATTACTTTCCATTGCATCTACTCTTCAATCGTCGAGGACAATAAAGTCATTCGTTGATAAACGAAAAGAGTATTTAATTCAATTGCATGCGCTAACCTCGGCAATTTCAATCTTTAAGGAGATTGAATTCAACATAAACCAAGCTATTGATGATAACGCCTCTGTAAAAGATTCGGCCAGCAAAGAACTTCGATCCATACGGCAATCTATTGCAGATAAACAAAGCGCAATTAGGCGGACATTGGAAAAAATCCTTCGTGCTACTGCAGAGCAAGGAATGGTGCGGGACGAAATCGTAACTACTCGGGATGGGCGAATGGTTATCCCGATTAAAGCAGAATTGAAAAACAAATTTCCAGGATTTATTCACAGCACATCCTCAACCGGACAAACTGTGTTTATTGAACCATCGGAAACGCTGACATACAATAATGAGATCACAGAATTGTTCTTCAAAGAGAAACGGGAAGTTGAGAGGATTTTGCGAGAACTCACCCGACAGATTTTTCTAGTAGTAGAACAAATCCGACAGATAGTTGAAATATTAACTCAAATAGATTTATGTTTTGCTAAAGCGCGTTATTCTATTGAAATAAAAGCAAATAAGCCATTTTTAAAAGATACTGGATCGCTATCTATACGCCAAGGATATCACCCCGTTTTATTGTTGCGTCATCATCGGGATTCCGTTGTACCGTTGGATATTGAAGTTGGTGCATCCTACAACACATTACTTATTACGGGACCCAACGCTGGTGGTAAAACTGTTGCTTTGAAAGCGTTAGGAATTCTTTCATTGATGGTACAATCTGGTATACATATTCCGGTTTCACCTGATTCGGAGTTTCCGGTATTTAAGAAAATATTTGTATTAATTGGCGATAATCAATCGCTTGATAATGATTTAAGTACATACAGCTCTCAGATTCTTCAAATTAAAAAAATAACTGAGCATGCCGACGTCGATTCACTTGTCCTTATCGATGAAATTGGTTCCAATACAGACCCAACAGAAGGCGGGGCTATAGCTGCAGCGGTTATTGAACATTTAAATGGATCGGGTGCGATAACAGTAGCTACGTCGCATCAGGCGTCCTTAAAAGCATTTGTCCACAATTCCCTCGGTATGGAAAATGGCGCGATGGAATTTGACCAAGAAACACTCATTCCAACTTATCGTTTTAAGCCGGGATTACCGGGGAGCAGTTATGCATTAGAAATTGCACAGCGGCTGGGTGTTAACGATTCGATTATTACAACGGCCCGGGGAATGCTGGGAGAACAAAAAGCAAAACTTGAACAATTGATTCTTGACCTGGAAAACCGTTCACAGTTACTGCAGCAAAAACTTTCAAACACTGAAGGTGAAATCAATAAATACAAAGAGTTATCCCAGGTATATGAAACTAAATTAAAAGACTTGAATAGGGAAGTCAGAGACATTAAACGGAAAGCAATTGAAGAAGCAAAGGTGATCATTGATCGGGCAGCTTCCACTGTGGAAAATACTGTAAGGGAAATTAAAACCCAACAAGCAGATCGCGAAGTGATTCGGAAAGGTAAAGAAAAGATTGCCGCTTTAGAAAAAGAGGTTTCATCGCTTGAAAAAGATATTTCCGAGACAATATCGTCAGATCGGGATCAATCAATAGAGATAAAGTTGAATGATACTGTCGTGCTGCGTTCGGGAGGCCAAACCGGAACAGTATTAACAATGCCTGACAAGAATGGAAATCTACAAGTTGCATTTAATTCTATAAAAGCAAAAGTACATATTTCCAATATCAAATCGGTTACTAAAAAAGAAGCTAAGAAAATTACTGTAAGTGCATCGTTTATAAGCGATAAACCATATACGACTGAAGTAGATATTAGGGGTTTATATGGAGATGAAGCAATAGAAATTGTCGATAAATTTATTGACGATGCACTTATGGCAGGATTGCATCGTGTTGATATAATCCATGGACATGGAACAGGAGCATTGCGAAAAAGAATACACTCCTTTTTGGAGACCGACCATCGGATTAAAAGCCAACGTTTTGGTGAACGGTATGAAGGTGGTGCCGGTGTTACCGTGGTTGAAATTGCTGAATAGAGTATGAAATCAATTAAGAAAATATTGATTGCAAATCGTGGAGAAATTGCTGTCCGGATTCATCGGTCTGCGAAAGAAATGGGAATTCAGACTGTTGCCGTCTATTCTGATCCGGATAGAACGGCTCCTCATGTCTTGTTCTGCGATGAAGCATATTCTTTGCATGGTGCAACTTCGGCAGATACGTATCTGCGAATTGATAAACTTCTGACAATTGCGAAAAAAGCAAAGGTCGATGCAATCCATCCAGGTTATGGCTTCTTATCTGAGAAAGCACAGTTTGCAACATCGGTGGTAGAAGCGGGATTTATTTTTATTGGACCGAATCCTGAAACAATAGATTTGCTCGGGAGCAAAACTTCCGCTCGGGAGTTATTATTCAAGAAAAAAATTCCAATAGTA
>JALNZH010000294.1 GCA_023229405.1 Bacteroidota bacterium | reverse complement strand
GGGTCCGCACTAACACTGTATACAGGCAGCGTTGGGTTGGATTTTTCCTGGTTTGCAGAAGGTTTGGCCTCATGGGGTTCAGGTGCAGTCATTTGGCCGATGCTGGATCCTCTCGGTTCCTTAGAAGGAGGAATCTTAATCATCATCTTGTGCGTTATTGCGGCTATTCACCCGGCATTGAAAGCAGTAAAACTGCAGCCAGTCGAAGCAATTCGGCATTTATGATATCAGAGGTTTGATATGGGAAAACAAATTATTCGCACTGAAGAAGTAGAAAAAACGTATCACGATAACGGAATCCCGTTGCATGCATTATACCCGTTGAATGTAATATTTGAGATCGGAGAGTTCACCGTCATCGCCGGTCCCTCCGGATCCGGGAAAACGACGCTGTTGAATCTGATCGGCGCTCTCGATACTCCTTCCGGCGGCGAAGTATATTTTGACGGAAAACCAATCACCCCATTGTCTGGCAAGGAACGTGCAAATCTTCGGTTAAAGCAATTCGGATTCATTTTTCAGGCATACAATCTGATTCCTGTATTGAACGCATTGGAGAACATTGAATTTGTGTTGACACTGCAGGATGTGCCGGAACGTGAACGACACCAACGTTCAATGGAAGTGATGAAAGATCTCGGCATCGAAACATTGGCGCATAAGCGTCCAAACCAAATGAGTGGTGGCCAACAGCAGCGAGTAGCAATCGGCCGTGCAATTGTTACGCAGCCGCTGATTGTCCTGGCCGATGAGCCGACTGCAAATCTTGATTCTGCAACAGGCGCTTCCCTGTTGGACTTGATGGAACATATGAACACAGAACACGGAATTACATGTATCTTTTCCTCTCATGATCCCCAAGTAATTCAGCGTGGACGACGTATCATCCGTCTAAAGGACGGACGGATCGACTCTGACGAACGCCGAACAACATCATGATGATATTCCCGAGACAATCCATTGTTGATACAAAACGATCGTTATTCTTACTCACTTATTTTTTCTCGATCGTTTATGCACAGCCGGCGCTCACCTTTTCCGGATACGTAGTGACATTTCCTGCCGTAACCACATTGGATCCCACCATCGCGTCTCTTACCGGCGATGCTGAGCGGCGATTGATCAATTCATCCCGCGTTCGTCTTCGCCCTGCAATTGATATCGACGAAAACAGTTTCATCCGTTTAGAATGGGAAGCCGCAATCGCATATACATCGACAGGAACTTCCGGTTCACCGAATATGGATATACCTGGGCAAATGCAACGGTTGATATGGAATCCGGTCAATGGGCAACGATGGTCCGTTTTTCATTCAATCGACAGGCTATTCTTTAGAACGATGACGGGCGATATTGAATGGACACTTGGACGCCAACGTATTGCCTGGGGATCCGGACGCGTATGGAACCCGACAGATCTGTTCAATCCGTTGAATCCCGTCAATATTGTGAAGATTGAAAAGGACGGGGTTGATGCAATTACCGCTAAAACTATTTTGGGGAATTTTACAGATGTTACGTGTGTATGGAATCCGCAGAATAACCGGACGAGCAACTATGGAATTAGACTCAGAACAAATATTTCGGGATTCGACTTCGCTGCAATTACCGGACGATTCGGTCAGCGATGGAATATTGGCGGCGATATGACCGGATCACTATTTAATGCAGGAATCCGCTGCGAGTGTATCTTCTCCGGCATCGATCTATCAGGCAGCAATAGAATAGTGAGTACAACGATTGGCATAGATAATCAATTTACCGATCGATTATACGGTTTGATTGAATACCACTTTAACGGACGTGGAGCAACAAACAAACTGCGGTATGATCTGATCGCACTTGCAAAAGGAGAACTACAGAATGTCGGTCAGGATTTTATCACGGTTCAAACCGCCTATCTTCTCCACCCTCTCGTCACTTGCAGCGGGATGACGATGCACAGTTTGACAGATCAAAGCGGTTATGTCGGATCGAACATCTCCTATAGCGCAAGCGATGAATCCGCCATAGCATTCGGCGGGCAATATTTTTATGGGGACCCGTTAACAGAGTTTAAGTATTATCCACAAACAATCTACATACGCTTCGATACATTTTTCTGATCAAATTGCTTTCAGATAGCTCCTGCCATTCCCTCTAAAAAACTTTTCAAAGATTACAAGAAAAACTGGAATCTCTACTCTTCATCAGACTAGTCCAAAATACATTGAAAGTAACAACAAGATTCTTCACTCTCTTCTTTTCTTGACGGAGTTCCAAAGGAATGCCTTACACGAATTAAACATTTCATGGCGGCACAAGAAAAGAAGCAAAAGTGTCGCTCTGCGGGATGCCGCTCAAAATGAAAAGAACAGTGGCAAACTCATAAATATTTTTTAACGCACACGTTAAATCCCGTTCGCTCTTGCCCGTTGCTGGCGCGCATTGCGCCATCAAACGTCCCTTCATGATTTCAGACCCCCTCTGTATCTCCCCCCTTGGTAGGGGGAGAAAAAGCTCGCTCAATCCTCCTAAATTTCGCTCCCTCAACATAACATATCTTCCATAAATCCACTCGTTTCGATAAATTTTTGTCAATAATGGCTTTATTTTGGGACAGCTCTGGTTACTCTTCATCAATAATAATTTTATTAGTTGCGATTCTTCAGCGCTGCTTTGCGGCCTAATTATTTCGGTCTCAAATCATTTTTTAGACTTTACTTAGAAGAGATACAGTGACTCCCTTATGCAAGTAGGGAATCTTGCCTTAGTGTCAGGTCGAACAACAGTCGTGCTAGTTTCGGAGTCGATAAACGGAATACCATTGATCGCTGTACACCAAGGTTGAGGAGGAGAGGAGATGCTGAACAGATGTGCGGGCTGGTTCATTGAGTTCACTTTCAAGATTCGACACTCGAAGAACGATGTGAGAAATTCGCTCATGCCGAAATTTCGACTCAATACTGTCTACTGCATAACGATTGAGATCAAAATAAAGAGTGGAATTAAAACCGGTCCAGACATATTCTTTATCTATATAAAATCCGCGAACTTCTCCGATTAATGCCGCGCGCTTCCCAACCGGAACATCGGCATTGATGAATTCAGACATGCTGTATGGTTCAAACGATTGCAAAAATTGCTTCTTGTCGGTTACACCGATTGATACGCCAAGCTCACGGAAGTCAGAAACATTTGTCAACGGAATCCGGTGAACAATTGGCACTACGATGAGAATACCGAGTGCATATCCGAGATATCTTTTCCATCCGGAATGAAGCAATAATTGTTCAAATTGAAATACAACGGCCAGAACAATCAATCCGAGAAATGGGATCAAAAACCGAACTTGTTGTGAGGTAAAATACCAAACGATGACTCCCCACACAATGAACATTGCTGTCATCCGCATGGAACGATTGCTTTTTTTCCATGTAAATGGAATTGTCAGTATTCCGACACACGCTGCTGCGGAAAGATACGTGGGGGAATATGAAAACATCGTTCCTTTCATAATCTCAATCGGCAACCGTATAAGTCCGGTAATACCTTGTAGCGGTGAAAACGCAGAAAAATATGTTGCAATGTATGCCGCATAGTCGGCATCAAGATACTTCCCACCAAAAACGGAGTATGCAAAAGGCCAGAAAGGATTGCCGGTATACACAAAGGATTTGAGATACCACGGAAGCACAATTACAAGACTGATGCTTCCAGTCAACAATAATTTGGGTATCAGAGAACGCAACGACACAACGGGCACCAACGGTATCATTGCCAAGAAGGGGATGATGAAACAATACACCGGTGCAGTTAATTTTGTTGATGCCGCAAATCCAATACATATACCGAGAAGAAGGAATTCGCCAATAGATTGTCGATGGTACATTCTCAACGCGGTGATCCATGAAAGAAGAATATACATGGCAGTAAAAAGATCGATATAGGGCGTGCGCAATTCTAATCGAACTGTTGTGAGCGTGATAAATAACAATACGGCAGTCAACCGGTAAACGCGGCGAAGAAGTATACCGTTGCTGAGTTCATAGAGAATTGCAGCGCACGCGAGGCCAGAAAAAAAATGCAGTTGAACGGACAGGGTACCGTCTGGAATGACGGAAAGACTTGCCGCGTACAACATTTCGGGAAGAAAAGGCCAATTAGAATGGAAAATTGACGGAAGGTAAATAAATCCGTGATTTTCCAAAAAAATCTTCGGAACGGCAAGATGATAGGCTACGCCGTCGTTATCCGTAGGCGGTAGAAATGTCATGAACCAGGAAAAAAGAATCTGGAGCATCAGAAACAGGACGATACCCCATTCAGTCCGTGAAAGCGTAGAAAAACGAAGCTCAGGAATCGGCAGGAATAATTTCCACCCAAACACCGTACCGATGATACCAATTGCTAAAAGAAATAAAATCAACGAAGGATACAGCATTGAGGTGATTCCAAAAAAGAAGAGTACCATTCCCCACGCACCTGCACCGAGTCCGAACGCATAAACATAACGCTCCAGCGGTGAATAGTTTCCGGCAAATAAGCGTAACAGAAAAAAACCGGTACCGCAGAACAGAACTGCGAGAAGAATTCCGGAAATCCATTGTAGCACAAAAAAGAAATTTGGGTTCATTACACTATGTTGTGGATCAAAAGTAATGGCGGGGAAAATGTCGGTTATTTCCGGAAGAGATTGTACCGGATGATACAAAAAATAGCGCTCACTCCGTCTTTCCAGTTAATTTTTTTCCCTTCTTCATATCCTCTGCCGTTATACGAAATACCGACTTCATAAATTCGTATGCCCGAAATTTTAGATATTTTGGCGGTGATTT
>JALNZH010000293.1 GCA_023229405.1 Bacteroidota bacterium | reverse complement strand
ACAGTTGTTGGAGCAATATTTTGTGCCGACGCAGCGGTTGTATGCCATCTGGTTCAGTCCGTCCGGACTGTGCGTGGTCGCGATAACCGGGCAGACGTTTTCGCACGGCGCATTGTCGCAATGCTGGCAGAGCATCGGCTGATTGCTAACGCTCGGTGCTTCCGACGTTCCGGAGAAATACCGGTCGATGCGGATCCAAGCCATTTCGCGTCCTTTGTGCAGCTGCTCTTTTCCGACAACGGGAATATTATTCTCTACGTTACAGGAGAGTGTGCAAACGCCGCAACCGGTACACTTGTTCAGATCGATCGCCATCGCCCATTTCACACCGTCATATTTTATTCTCGGTACGATGGTGAGCGAGTGGCGTTCTTTCTCTAAAAATTTCGGATCGTCTAAATACTGAACGACGGTTCCTTCCTGGATGATTTCCCGTTTCTTGTGCAAATCTTTTAGGAAAGTATCATCCAGATCGTGATGTTCCTGAGTGGAAGCAAGCAGATAGGTGTCGCTTGTCTTCCTCACCGTAACGCCGGAGTAGAGATAGGGCGAAAGCGTTGAAGACTTGGACATGAACAATTGTGCGTTGAAGCCTACTCCGGTTCCGACCGATCCGGAGACGGTGCGTCCGTATCCAAGCATCACCGCAACAAATTTATCGGCAAGACCGGGTTGAACATGTACGGGCAGTTTCAACGAACGTCCGCCGACCGATACTTCAATCATCGTTCCTTCGCTTGCACCCAACTCGCGTGATGTTGCCGTGGAAATTGCTGCATAGTTATCCCATGCAATTTTCGATGCGGGGTGCGGCATTTCTTGCAGCCAACCGTTGTTGGCATTTCGCCCGTCCCCAACATAATAATTGTCATGCAGATACAGAACAAAATCATTGGATGCAGTAACAACCGCGATGGATTTCACTACATCCGTTTTCACCGTCGGAACCGACTGGGCCGGTTCGCTGAATGTGATAACACCGTCGTGCAATGCGGAATACCAGAATGTTGTAAAATCAACACTGGCGTTCATTGCGGGAAACACTTCTTTTTCCCAACGCTTCATCACAAACTCATGATACAACGACTCTTTATAGGAACCCGCTGTTCCGGCTGCCCACGCAAGAAGGATTGCTTCTTTTTGTCGTGAATTATAGAGAGGTGAAATCACCGGCTGCTGCAGACTGAGAACGCCTGTGCGTGTCGTATGATCTCCCCAAGATTCGTAATCATGATTGATCGGCAATACATAGTTACTAACGGCAGACGATTCGTTCTGCATTTCCGCCATAGTGATTACTGCACCGACCTTTTTCAATGCTTCGGTATAACCTAGATCCGACGCAAAATGATACACCGGATTGGAATCCAAATGGAGCACCACACCAACACTGCCACTATTCATCCGACCGATTAACGCTTCCAATTCAGCCAGCTTCGTCAATGCCACATGTGCTACAGACGATTGCTCCTTATTATAGAGAGCGGAATTGCCAAGAATTTCATTTAAGACGTTTACGGCAATATGCACCGCTTCGGGCAATCCATTTCCTGCGTGGACAATAGATTTTCCTTTATTTTCGCTCAGATCTTTAACCAACTGCTTTACAGCTGCGGCATCAAGTCCGTTGTTCGCAGCAAAATCCTTTAAGGAAGTTTTACCGATCGGTGTAAATTCGTTCATCAACGCCAGAACAAATTCCAACTGCTGGTCCGGACGGACGCGCAGGCGGTAATCGGCATTCATCCCGGTGGAACTCATGGTGCCATCAGCAGAATACAATCGACTGATAGCTTTTGCATTTTCAACATTCCGGCGTTCCACATACATGCGGGTTTGCTCGGCAATATTCCCTTCATAACCGAGGAAATCCGATTCCAGCGCGAGAATCACATTCGCTTCATTCCATTGAATTAATGGGAATGTACTGCCGCCGGTGGATTTCGTCCACGCAGATATGCGATTCAGATCGCTGAACAATTCGTACGAATAAACCTTCGCCGTCGGATATTTTGCAGCGAATTCGTTCAATGCACTTTTTCCCGAAGGAGATGTCACCGTATGCGCAATGATGGCGATCTCTTTTCCTTCTTTGGCTGCGGAAGTGAGCGAAGCGATGATGCGGCCGTCGATTTCATTCCACGAACTTTTTGAGAGAATGCCGGAATCAACGAACATCGGATCTTTCAATCGTTCCGGATCATACAGATTCAGAATGCTTGCCTGTCCGCGCGCGGAGATCTTTCCTTTATTAATTGGATGGTCCGGGTTTCCGTCGATTTTAATCGGACGCCCTTCGCGTGTTTTAATCAGGATACCGTATTCCTGCCCATTCTCGGTAATGGTCGAAGCGTAGTAGTTCGCTTTGCCCAGGGTAATCTCTTCCGGTTTTTTTGTATACGGAACGATCTCCCCTTTATCTCGGTAGCTGGTGCAGCCAGCTGCGGCGAATGCTGCAGAGGCGGAGACGAGCGCTAAAAACTGCTTGCGGCTTATCGGCGACATTGCATCGACGTCAAAATCTCCCGTCACGTCCTTCGCAAACTCGCGTGCTTTCGCTTCGTCTACTGCCGGATCGTTATGGTATGCCCGGAGGCTTTTCCAGTATTTCGATTCGTTGGTATTCTTCGGAGTATCCATGCTTACTTTCGTTTCTCCCGTTTCACTGCCATCGGATTGATCGTGATGGAGATATTCTGTTCTGGATGCTTCTCTTCCTTCGTCCGCGAAACAAGTTTCACGGGCATGGCGCTGAGGAGTCCGGCACCGACGGCGGCAACTCCCGCTTTCCTGAAGAAACTTCTTCGCGTTGAATTTGTTTTGGGTGTATTCATAATTTTTTGTTAAAAATTCACTTTAAATAAAAATGAACTGGCTAATTTCAACTCGTCATGCTGAACTTGTTTCAGCATCTTGAAAAGACTCTGAAACAAGTTCAGGGTGACGTATCTAAAAACCTACCTATGACACGCAAAGCAATTCTCCGGACCCTGCTTAATCCCCGGGATGTTCGCGAGAATGACCGGTGCATTGCGGTGACAACTGATGCAATTATTCATCGTCCACGATCCCGCCTGTTTTACCACATCCAACTCCTGGATATTGCCGTGACATTGCTGGCAGGGGATGTTTTTATTGACGTGAACGCTGTGGTTGAAATATGCGAAGTCTGGGACCTTGTGGATTCGTTTCCACGGCATCAGTTTACCTTCGTTATAATATTGAGTCAGGCGGATGATGTTCGGCATGTTCTTCCGCGCGATGGTGTGGCAGTTCATGCAGGTGGTCAACGGTGGGACCATGGCATGACGCGATTTCGATGCGCCTGTGTGGCAGTACTGGCAGTCCATACCCATTTGACCCGCGTGCAACTTATGCGAATATGGAATAGGTTGTTCCGGCGCATAACCGACGCCGTCCCGTTCCGCGCGGGAGACAAAGAAGGTGAATACAAGCGATGCGAGCGCCACGAAAATAATAATCGGAAGGCGAATCTTGAGAAAATAATCAAGATAAGACTTGTTCATTAGTTAAACCTACGATCGGATGAGTGTGAGAGGGACAACAGATGACAAAAGGATACACAGTATATTGCGGAAGTGGTAACTATCTTCATCAATAAGTCAGTTTATTGAGTATCTGTGGAAACGTTGTCTTAGGAATTGGTGCGGGGCCGAAGGGACTCGAACCCTCGACTTCTTGCGTGACAGGCAAGCGCTCTAACCAAACTGAGCTACGACCCCTTGTATGCAATTAATAATGCTTATAACAAAAGAACAATTGTTGCCAAAACATTATGAATTGTTTTAGCGCTACAAATATACGAAAAAAACCTGAGGTTTTGCAAGAATAATTTATGGAAAAATGAGTCTTAATGGACTGGAAAAGTCCGATTTAATTTTGGTGAGATGTCCTCCACCTTTACGATGTAGGATGAAATGTCATTTCGTCTTGCGTATTCTTTATCCGAATAAATCCCTCTTCAGCGTTTTTCAACCACCGTCATCCTCAACGACTCTAAGCGAAATCGACTGGCTGAGTTGAGGAAAATTGAACGATGTGTTTCATCAAAAAAGTTTTTTTGTATTCTCCACTGCAAAATAATACGCCGGAACAGAATACGACAGCAGAAAATGATATAATGATTTCACACTAACACCGACTCCAGAAAAACCTGACTGAAGATATGCTACGATAAGCGTGTACGTCAGGACATTTGCCGTCGGCAGGAAACACAATGCAAAGAATCTGCCGACCTGCTTTAGATCTGATTGTGAGCCGTGAGTTTCAACGTATGATGATGTGATATGAAACGCAATGGACACACCGATTCCCAACTCAAGCCAATAATTTTGTTCGATACATAACCGAAGAGAAAGAAGGATTACAGTAATGGTAGGAAAGAAATACGGTGCGATGGTAATGAGCCAGTTCCCTTTCCCTTTATAGCGTATTTCTCCCCCTTCATGCGCCGTGATCCGGATATGTTGCACTGAATGTCCTGACAATATCGCAAAGATCGCATGTGTCACTTCATGTTCTAATGTAGAAAAATAGGAGCCGACCTCTTTTCTCTTAAAGATGAAAAACCACATCAACAGGTACCCAGCGAATCCCATGACGATCGGAGGAAAATGAGAAAGAGAATATTGCTGCGAAACAACAAAGTTCCAAAGCAACAGCAGCGACGCGGGGAATGACCAAAGCATGCTTACTGCTAATGGCCATTTCATTATTGATAATATTCTGTTCATGGAATAATTGTCAAATTCTAAATTATCAGATTATCACGTGCTAAACCGATAACCGTCGTTCTACGCGTCGTCTTTTGTTTCTGTG
>JALNZH010000292.1 GCA_023229405.1 Bacteroidota bacterium | reverse complement strand
TGCCGCCGGCGAAGCAGTAGCAAAAGAAAATATCGCTGAAATAAAAAAGCTGGAACAGCGGAACGCCTATCTGGTAGAGATAGAACATTTTATAAAGAAATTAAAGGGTGATGTTTAACGACAGCAATCTCGATTTACTGTTCTGTGATACAATTATTTAATTGTTCCTTCAACAGTACATTTTTTTTGCTGTTTCGTTGCCGGGAAAGTACATTAGAGAAAAAACATTATGCAAAATACACTCTACCTGCTCTCGTTGATCATTGTTGTTCTGATTGCTGAAGGCTGCTCGGCATCGAAAGAATTTTCTCCAACCAACGTTGAAGAACAGATTATCTCCGTCGAACAATGGGGCGGCACTCCTTCAATCGATTCGCTCGCACGAAAACATTCCATTACCCATATCACCCTGCATCATCAAGGTGAACCGTTCCCCGCCGGGAAAGATCCGATGCAATACCTTCGAAACCTGCAAAAATGGTCGCGCAACTCCAAACAGTGGATCGACATTCCCTATCATTATATCATCGATCTGGAAGGAACAATTTACGAAGGCCGTAGCATTACCTATGCCGGTGATACCAATACCGAATACGACCCTGCCGGACACGCGTTGATCGAAGTGGTTGGGAATTTCGAAGAGGTGGAACCGAATAAACAACAATTGGAGGCTGTCGTAAAAACAATGGCAATGCTTTCCGTACAATACCATGTGCCGGTCGATTCCATTCGTGCGCACAAAGATTATTCATCCAAAACTGTTTGTCCGGGCAAAAACCTTTACCGATATGTGGAAAACGGATATTTTGCAAAACAGGTTGAACTGATTGTAACAAGGAAATAGCCTTTCGAATTTTTCACCTCTTCAAAAAGAATCTCTTTGTTCGGAATTACTTTTTTCGATAGCAGGAATAGCCGTATAATGACCATTACCGAACAGTATGCCAAACTTAAATCGAGTTACACTCATCATCATCTGCACACTATCACAACCAAAATCATTGATCTTTATAAAAACAAACAAAACGGATTAATCGACAAGATTATGGCTGTGGTGAATGAGTATACCAAAGAGCCGAAGGAAACACAGGGAAAAGCATTTTATAAATTGATGATGATCTACCATCCAGACCGGATCTCGTTTTATCAAACGGAACTCGAAAAACACTTCCTCGCAAAGAACAAAGAAGCGCTTCAACGGTACGCGCATATCATCCCGGTGTTGGATCTCGAGCGGGCGTTGCTCTCGAAAATACAGCCGCTGATCGAAGGCCGCGAGCCGGAAGAATACGGCTGGGATGCCTCCCCTGAAGAATTTTCAGATATCGATGAAGAGAGTGAAAGAGAGCAGGAAACATTCGATGAAATCGAAGAACCAGCAAAAGGGCGAAGTTTTTTTATAACGTTCAAACAGCAGGTGTACGGCACAAAGAATATTGAATTGCCGTTCTATTATTTGGAAGAACTCGATTCGCTTGATCTGTCTGGATACGAAATTAACGATCTCGACGGTCTGGTTCATTGCAAAAACCTTTTGATACTTGATCTCTCAAATAATTTCATCGAAGATGTTGCGGAAATATCAGCTCTGTCCCATCTCCATGAATTGTATTTGGCGAATAATCATATCGGGTACATCGATGCGTTGAATTTCTGTACACATCTAAAGATTGTCGACCTTTCCTTTAACAAAATCGATGATCTTTCCCCATTATTTGATCTGGAAGAGCTGGAATATGTGAATGTGGCGGGAAATCCCATGCCTGCGGCACACATCGCAAAATTGAAGGAGCGGAATATTATGGTCATCTGGTAACAGTACGATGAATTTTTAACAATGGAAAGTCACCGATTATTTTCTTATATTTAGTGCAGTCAATTGAACGTCCCGTACGCAATTCGGGACGTTTTTTGTTATAAAGAGCAGAACCCTCAGATTTTTCATCGGTAAGGCCAAAAAAAACCTTAAAATCCGCGAAAAATCAGACCCCTCTGCGCAATTCAATGATCTTCTAAAGGAACTATTTCCAAATGTTCAAACAAAGCAACATCCGCAATATCGCTATCATCGCGCACGTTGACCATGGCAAAACTACGCTGGTCGATCAATTATTACGTCAGACCGGAACATTCCGTGAGAATCAGCATATGGAAACCCGCGTCATGGATTCCAACGCTCAAGAAAAAGAACGCGGTATCACCATTCTTGCAAAGAATACCTCCGTCTTTTACACCGACAAAACAACAAACGAAAAATATAAGATCAACATTGTCGACACTCCGGGGCACTCGGATTTCGCTGGCGAAGTGGAACGTACGTTAAAGATGGTGGATGGCGTATTGTTGTTGGTGGACGCGTCCGAAGGACCGCTCCCCGGAACAAAATTTGTATTAAAAAAATCTCTCGATCTAAACCTTCAGCCGATCGTCGTCATCAACAAGATCGACCGTAAAGACGCTCGCGCTCATGCAGTGCTGGATGAAGTATTTGAACTGTTCTTATCGCTCGGCGCAAACGATCAACAGCTGGATTTTCCGACGATTTACGCTATATCCAAACAAGGAATCGCGCAGCGTGAACTGGAAGACAAAGGAACTTCGCTTGAACCGCTGTTCCAATCGATTATTGCAAAGGTTCCCCCGCCGAAAGGCGAACTGAACGAGCCGTTTCAAATGCTGGTCACAACCATCGACTACAACGATTATCTCGGCCGTCTCGGTATAGGGAAGGTTCACCGTGGCATCATCAAAATGGGCGGGCAGATGGAAGTGATTCACCGCGACGGGTCAAAAGAAGATGCGCGCGTATCGAAGATTTATACCTTTGAAGGATTAAAACGAGTGGAAGTGCAGGAATCAAGCGTGGGCGACATTATCGCTATCGCCGGAATGGAAGATGTCGATATTGGTGAAACGATCGTCGATGCTGCCGATCCGACACCGCTTCCCTTTGTGGCAATCGAAGAACCGACCCTCTCTATGAATTTCGTTGTCAACAATTCACCGTTCGCCGGACAGGACGGAAAGTACGTCACGACTCGGAATCTTCAGGAACGGTTGATGAAGGAACTGCGTTCAAACGTTTCGCTTCAGGTAGAATTGACCGACTCTCCCGATGTATTCAAAGTGAGCGGACGGGGCGAATTACATCTTGGCGTTTTGATCGAGAACATGCGGCGCGAAGGATATGAATTGCAGGTCTCACGGCCTCAGGTAATCTATAAACGGATCGATGATGTACTGTCCGAACCGATTGAGCATGTGATTATCGACTTACCGGATGAGTTTGCGGGAACGATCATCGAAAATCTAGGCAAGCGCAAAGGCGAGATGAAGAATATGATCTCTTCCAACGGCAATACCCGTCTGGAATTTTTCGTCCCAGCGCGCGGATTGATCGGATTCCGGAACGAGTTTATGACACAGACAAAAGGAACCGGCATTCTGCATCACAATTTCCACGGATACGAACCGTACAAAGGCGAACTGTCGCATCGCACACGCGGATCGCTGGTTGCCATGGAAACAGGTGAAGCGGTGGCATACGGTATGTTTAAACTGCAGGAACGTTCCACATTCTTCGTTCAGCCGCAGACGAAAGTGTATGCGGGCATGGTAGTTGGAGAAAATACGCGCGAAGGCGATATGACCGTGAACGTCTGCAGATCGAAGGCGCTGACCAATATGCGTGCTTCCGGTTCGGACGAAGCAGTCCGGCTTGAACCGCCGCGGCTTATGACGTTGGAACAAGCCATTGAGTGGATCGGCGACGATGAATATGTTGAAGTGACGCCGAACTTCATCCGATTACGAAAAAAATATCTCGATCATAACGAGCGGAACCGGATGTCTAAAAAGAAAAATACGATTGAAGAATAATTATAAATGAAGCTCCCCGCCGCAAGCGGCGGGGAATTAGACCCTTAAGAGATAAAATTGGGAAAGGCGTTGCCACTTCTTTGTAATGATATTGGCGTGGACATATTTTGCGTTACGAATCATTTCGCTTTCTTGTGCAATTTTTTAGACTTTCACCATTTCCCTGATTTTACCGCATCGCTCTTCTATAATAGATTTATCCCACCTTCCGTCATAATAGGAGGGATAAAACAATGGATATTGGTTTCCGGAAATCAACTTCAGAAGAACAAAATAACTTACCGAACCATTCCATTGACTGCCAGACTGGCTTACTGATATTTTAATAATATCATTGAAAGGAATAATTTTTTTCTTTTTCCGAATGCGGGATTTGTCTTCTATGACGATTCGGGCAGATGCCCGGTCAACCGTAATCGTTTGTTTTCCGATGAAAAACGCTCCGGGAATTCCGATGATCAATAACAGTATACCCATCAGAAAACCGGCAAGGCTATTGCTTAACTGTGAACCGTCAAAATTGCGGAAACCATATACAAAGATGATTCCTGCGATAATTATTCCCCAGGTAACGACCGTCTGTTTACGCGGATTGCTTTCAATTTTCCAACTATCCATGAGTATACCTTAATTGTATCGTCACAATGGCAGCGGATGTGATGATATCGCTGGATGATGTACTGACATCAATGTGTTTTAAAAATATAATCCAACACTCTTTGTCACAAAGCTGTTTGCATTGAATTATTCTTAAAATAAAAATGATTCCCGATGGATGCCAGCATTTCTCCATTCATCAGTTTCCGCTGCAAATAAAAGAAACCGAACACTGTTGCCGAAGTAACGACTGAGCAGTGTGAAATACCAATTCCTTTTTCTCCGTAATTCACCATCGCATATCCCGCCCCCCCTCAGCGAAACCTGACTGACTCCGCGATCCTGTTGAAATCCCATAACGGTCGAATCCGTCAGTTG
>JALNZH010000007.1 GCA_023229405.1 Bacteroidota bacterium | reverse complement strand
ACGTTTGCTAACGGAATATTGTTCTTGGTAGTCAGCGGATAATATCTGCCGCTTTCAGTCCGCGGGAATTGCCCGCCGATATACAGTTTATATGTTTTGAGAATTTCTACTCTGGACATAGTGTCAACCAAAAAAATTATAATTGAATGTACGGCAACAGCCCGTGCAGTCCGCCTTCACGGCCATAACCGCTCTCTTTATAACCGCCAAAGGGCGAAGTCGGATCGAATTTGTTATAGGTGTTTGCCCAGACTACGCCGGCACGCATCTTCGACGTCAGGTTGAAGATTTTTGAACCTTTATCTGTCCACACTCCGGCGGAAAGTCCGTACGGAATGTTGTTTGCCTTTTCAATCGCTTCTTCCACTGTGCGAAATGTTTGAATCGCCAGCACCGGACCGAAAATCTCTTCCTGCACAAGCCGATGGGATTGGGAAGTATTTAGGAACAGTGTCGGTTTGCAGAAAAATCCTTTATTCGGGATTGAACAGGAGCTTTGATAGAGTTCTGCTCCTTCATGTATGCCGATCTTGATGTATTCTTGAATCTTTATCAATTGCTCTTTTGAATTGATTGCGCCGATGTCGGTGTTCTTATCCATTGGATCTCCGACGATCAGCGTTTCCATTCTGTCCTTCAATTTTCTGATGACGATATCGGCTACACCTTCCTGTACCAGAAGCCGCGAACCTGCGCAACAGACATGTCCCTGGTTGAAGAAAATTCCGTTCACAATTCCTTCCACCGCCTGATCGATCGGAGCATCGTCGAAAACGATATTCGCCGCTTTACCGCCGAGTTCCAGAGTGGCTTTTTTTCCTGTGCCGGCGATGGCTTTTTGAATAATTTTGCCGACATCGGTGCTGCCGGTGAACGCCACTTTGTTCACTCCTGGATGATTAACAATGGCGGCACCGGTCTTACCGAATCCGGTGACGATATTCACAACTCCGTTGGGCAATCCACTTTCGGCGATAATCTCCGCCAGTTTCAATGCTGTTAACGAAGTTGTTTCAGCAGGTTTTAGGATGACGGTGTTACCAGTGGCAAGGGCGGGAGCGATTTTCCATGCAGCCATCAGCAGTGGAAAATTCCATGGAATAATTTGTCCTGCTACGCCGAGCGGTTGGGGGTGACGGTTGGGGAAAGCATAGTCCAGCTTGTCAGCCCATCCGGCATAGTAGAAAAAATGATTCGCTGCAAGCGGTACATCAATATCGCGTGATTCTCGTATCGGTTTGCCGCCGTCCATCGTTTCGATAACTGCGAATTCTCTAGCGCGTTCCTGAATCATTCGGGCAATGCGATAAATATATTTTGCGCGCTCTTTGCCGGGCATCTTGCGCCATACATTGGAATATGCTTTTGAAGCGGCTTTTACAGCAGTATCAACATCTTTTTCATTTGCTTCGGCGATCTCAGCAATCTTCTCTTCCGTAGCAGGATTGATTGTATCGAAATACCGTTTGCTCTGTGGCTGAACAAATGCGCCATTGATGAAGAGACCATACTGCTTCTTTAACTGAATATGGTCTTTGCTTTCCGGCGCCGGGGCATATTTCCAGTCTTTGAAAAAGGATAAGGAGGTTCCGGTGTTAGGTGTCGTATCGGTATTATTCATCTATTTCTCTCTATATCACATTAACGGAAAACTGTTGCATTCCGTTCGTAGAGCTTAATCTATAGAAAAGTAATCTTTTCCTTGGTATACGCCCCGCTGTTCTTTTGCAATCTGCATCAGAATGTCATTGGCGAGACTGCTTGCGCCGAACCGGAACCAATGATTCGTCATCCATGCATCTCCGAGCGTTTCGTGCAGCATCACCAGGTAATGAACCGCCAATTTAGCCGTAGAAATTCCTCCGGCGGGTTTCATGCCGACCATTTTGCCAGTTTTAAAATAGTGATCTTTAATCGCTTGAAGCATTACCAGCGTCACCGGCATAGTGGCAGCAGGTTGGATCTTTCCGGTAGATGTCTTAATAAAATCTGTGCCAGCAGAAATGGCAATATCGCTTGCACGGCGGACGTTATCCAGAGTGGAGAGTTCGCCAGTTTCCAAAATCACCTTCAATCGGGAATTACCGCATGTTTCCTTTACCGCACAGATCTCATCGTATACGAAAGCATAATTCCCTTCGAGAAATTCTCCGCGAGAGAGAACCATATCGATTTCATCCGCACCTTCATCCACTGCAAACCGCACATCGGCGAGTTTCACTTCACGGGTTGCATTTCCGCTGGGAAATGCCGTAGCGACAGATGCCACGTTAATGCCTGATCCGTTGAGCGCAAGTTTTGCAGTACGGACATGATTGGGATAAACACACACTGCGGCGACACTCGGCAGACCTTGTAATTGGTCGCACAAGTGTATCGCTTTATAACACATCTGTTTCACTTTCCCGGGCGTGTCTTTTCCTTCCAGCGTTGTCAGGTCGATCATGCTGAGGGCAAGTTTTAACGCCTGCATTTTCGACGATTTTTTAATGCTGCGAGCGGTAAACCGTGCCACGCGCTCTTCAATCCCAACGTGATCGACTACTGGGCTCATCCGAAAATTTGGGATATCAATCGTTTTCATTATTTTATGACAGCCATTTTTTTGATATCAGTATATGTTCCAGATGTAAATCTATAAAAATAAACCCCCGATGACAACTGTTTAGCATCAAAATTTATTGAGTATGTTCCTGCATCCAATTCCTGATCAACTGCAGTGGCAACATGTTGTCCAATACTATTATAGATGTGAAGAGAGGTTTGATTGCGTTCCTTCACGCTGAATTGAATATTCGTGGAAGGATTGAAGGGATTTGGAAAATTCTGCGACAAAGAATACTCATGTAGCGTCGACAAGGAGGTGACTGCATTGGGATGGAATGGATAGGCAAAAACACAGATATTATCTACATACCATCCATCGCGTTGTTGAGTGCCATCCGTATTTAGGCGGAATCGTACTTTTATTTGTTTCCCAATGTATGGCGTCAGATCTGCCGATTGTTCTACCCACGTGAGTCCGGGAACAAATGCATCGTAACCGTATGCAGTGGAAGGTTGTTTACCAAATCCCGAGCGGCTTCGACCTGATCCTTTCCGTGAGTAATTTGTTCTGAGAGTACTCCACGAAGATCCGTTATTCGTCGAAACTTCTACGGTTCCAAAATCCCATGTCGATTCGATCGCCCACTTTGTTTTAAATTTTAATTCGGCGAACTGATATCCCGAAAGGTCAATCGGAGAAAACAGTGTCATGACGTTATCTGTGTTTGGCAGATAGTTCCCGTTTGGACTGTCCGTAAAGAAAGTATTTTCGTTGATACCATCATCGGTGATTCCCCATGATCCTACTGACCAATTGTCAAAAGAATTTGCACTGTCACCGAAGAGCAGCATTGGATTTCCGGTGAAGAATGTGATGCTATCATTGATCATGCCGCCTTTTTGAAATGCGTCGACGGAATCCTTGAAATAAATAGTCGCACGCATGCCCGATTGGATTTGTCCGTTAATTGCAGTGAAATTAAATGAAATCTCATGTTCGCCAAATGAGGGAATATCTCCGGAAGGAATTGTTGGTGTGACTAATCCGTTCGAAATGGAAATGTCAATCGGAATGCTCGTAAGATTTTCAACACCGTTATTCTGAAGCACAACGGAACAAACAGATCCGTTTACGGAAAAGGAGCGAACCACCAAATATGATCCTGCATAGTGTGCTAAGAGTTTGTTTTGCAATAGGTTCACTTTGGCTAATGGTATAATTTCTTCTGGGGAAGCATAAAATCCGGTAGTGCCGATCTCCGGTGTCATGGCATACGCACGGGGTTTCGACGTATCTCCATACATGAAGTCATCGGAATTTCCACGCGTGGAATAACCGACAGTTTGAAGATCTGTTCCAATAGAATATCGATTGTTTGTCGACATATCGAAGGTCCATTGTCGGTATAACAGAGAATCATCGCTTTCTAAGGAACTGTACCCCCATGGGTAGATGATGTAATTGCCATACGTATGATAATTGAAACACGTTCGGATATTTCTAGTCAGCATGAAGTCCCGGATTGCCTGCGTTTCGGGTTCGGAGAATGGCGCCGTTCCTCGATATGTATCGCTTCCAAAAGAAGTGCTGGAACCTCCATTAGGAGCATTCCACATATCATACGTGCCGTAATTTCGGTTCAGATCGATTCCATAATATCCGCCGGCAAGCGGCCGGCGGTTCTTTCTCCACATATTACCTGCTCCATTAAATTCATATCCGTCTGGATTGACAAGTGGAATGAACCACAGTTGACGGTTATTCACCAGATATGTCGCTTCGGGATCTTTATTATAGTTTTCCAGCAGCCAATACATGTAATAGATGAGTCCGGTCATACCCTGAGGTTCTCGAGCATGATGGACTGCTGTGTATAATACTTCTGGTTCATTCGGTTCCGAGGTATTGGGATTATCCGAGATTTTTACAGCTATAATACTCCTATTTTCAATACTCATCCCAATCAGGATTGTATCAGAGATTAAGTGTGGATACAACTGTTTTAAAATTTTAAGATGATCCATCATCTCTTGCATCGTAAAGTGTCCTCCTTTACTGCCAAGGGAAAAATATTTCAGTGAATCACCGGTTTGTCTGGCTGGTGCGGATCGCTTCATGAGAGTGTTGGTATAATATTCATTCCAGTCCTGTATTAGGATGGAATATGGGATTGCGGCACGAGTCAATTGTTGTAGTTCGGTTGCACTCAAAAATAATGAAATCGATCCCCCGATCTCCCCGTCGAAGTGATCTACGGCAATGCCAAGATCATCGATGCGCCGCAGTTCGGCCATTGATGATACCGGGATCTCAACTTTACTGTACCGTTCTTGTGCAGGGAGCAGAATCGTGAATGCAAAAAGAACGATTAGATTTTTCATCGTGTCAGCACCATTATTTTTGTCGAGTGTTTACTGCCGGATTGTAATGTGTAAAAATATATCCCGCTGGGGAGTGCTGCCGCGGAAAATTCCGTAGAATAAGTTCCGGCACGGAGTGGTTGATCGATCAACGTTGCAACTTCCTGTCCCAGCGAATTAAAGACTTTAAGTGATGTATTATTTTCCTCCGGTAAGGAAAACGAGATTTTTGTTGATGGATTAAACGGGTTCGGAAAATTTTGCGACACAGCAAATTCTGTAGAGAGGGAAATATGTTGTTCAATTGCCGTGGGACTAATATTGGGCGTGAGAGAAACATACACTGTCTCCAACACTGCAGGATATGTATAGATCGATATCGTTTTTGTGACATATCCGCTTTTGGAAAAAGTTACCGTATGGTTTCCTTCAGCCGATCCGTATAAAAACTGACCGGAAAAATTCGTTGAATATGTCCTGTTCATTTCCTGAACTGTCACGGAAACATTTGTGAGTTTCAATTGTGTTGAAGCATCGACTACAGTGCCGGTAATTCTTCCCCCTTTTTTTTCTTTCACATTCAGCACATAAAGCCCGGTGTTCATATCAGATACGACGACCAACCCGGAAGGGAAATAAGGATAGACACCCCATGCACCTGCAAATACGGGAGGATTCGATATAGCAGGAGAGTATGTCCGGTAATAGGCAACCTCTATGGGAATCGAAGGGTTTGAAATATCGAGAACCCGAAATCCATCCGAATAATACGCGATATAAATAAAATCTCCCTTTACGAAAACATTGTGGATACTCTTCATCGGGCTAGATGTCCAAGTAGCAATCTGGACCGGATTTGTCTTATCAGAAATATTATAGATATGAAGATTAAATGGAAAATTTGCACTAGACCCTTCGGTAGCCACGAACATTGTTTTTCCGTCTTCACTCAACCACACTTGATGTGTCCGCCCTTCCGGAACGGTGGGCGTTTTGCTAATTACTTTGGATGATGTGAGTTGGTGATAGTGTCCTTTCACCGTAAAATCAACGATATCGAGCCTGCCAACGCCGATTGCGGCGGCGTATAATGTATCATTTCTGATAAAGGAGTCATGGACATAGGGATTGTTCCCTTTTCCGTATGATCCAACCTGTCGGGGATTCAGCGGATCGGTAATATCCAATACTTTTGTTCCGCCAAAATCATTGCCTCCGTTGATATACAGAAAGTTCTTTTCCACCGATATGGTATGTGCTCGATAATATTTTGTAATGGATCCTGTCGTGGAGTTCGTATCAATCCACACATATACTTTTTTGAACGAGGCGGAGTCTGGCAATGTACTAAGATCAATAATCTGGATGCCTGCTCGGCGGGTTACATCTGTTCCCTCGGCTCCGATATAGAGGTAATTTTTATATGTCCGGAATTCGTGATAATTATAGTTCGAAGTCGGTCCCATGAGAAAGGAAACTTCTTTTATTGGTTTGACGGAAATATCGACAATCGATGTTCCGTACTTAGTTCCAATAAAGGCATATTCCTTGTTCTTTATGGTATCTGTCCAACCCCAAACTTCAGAATAATTACTCGCAGAAGGATTAGCGCCGTAGCTGTTTATTTGATCGACGAATGAGACATTGTAACTGGTCTGTGCACTAATAAAAGTGAAGAGGCAAAGCCCTAATGTGATGGCAAGTTTCATTCAATAAAGGGTTTGTTTTCGCCAAGAATAATCCGAAGAGAACTATGTTTCGGACATGAATATGCTTAGAAAGTAACGAAAAAAAGGCTATTCGGAAAGCGTTACTTTACTCCAACCGCGGAGCGAATTGCAGAGATAAAGAGCATCTGCTTTCCTTAGGTCGTCAATGTTGATGATTTTCTCAGCTACGAGAGAATTTGTCCGTAATACTTCATTGCGAAAAACCCCCGGCAATACACCGGAATGTACGGGAGGAGTGGAAAGGAGCCTCTTATTTTCCACAAAAATATTGGAGATAGAACCTTCCGTGATTTCGTTCCGTTCGTTCAGGAAAAGATAATCGGCAATTCCTTCTTCCGTTGCTTTTTTTCGGTACTTCTCATACAGTGTACGATTTGTTGTCTTATGATAGAGGAATATATTGGACGAGTCTGTTCGCTCTTCTGCTATTTTTATTATAGAAGTCAGCGGAAGAGAATATTCTTTTGCTTCGAGAGTGGGGATTCCTGTTCGGGAAAGTAATACGCGAACCCGATACAGTATGTTCTGTTGAAATGTTCGTTCTGCAGCTCTCAAAACATCTTTGATTACTTCCGCCAAATAGGGAATCTGAAAATACTCTGCCGATCCGCTCATCCGTTCCAAGTGACGGTCGAGAAATGTATATTCGCGATTCCACAGGATCGTTTCAAATAATTGAAACTCCGGTTGTTCATTTAGCAGAAACGCTCCCTTTAGCCTGCATTCGTCGTATTCTATTTCCGGTTCAGAATCATACACGATGCCGCTCCCGACCCCCATCACTCCATGCTGATCGGATATGGTAACCGTACGGATCGCAACGTTGAAGACCGAGCGATCGTCCGGAGCGATATAGCCGATAGCACCGCAATACACTCCCCGTGGGAGGCGCTCCAACTTGTTAATAATCTGCATCGTGCGGATCTTCGGTGCGCCTGTTACCGAACCGCAGGGGAAGAGTGCTCTAAAAATTTCATAGTATGAAACGCCGCTCATCAGCCTGCCCGTGACGGTCGATGTCATTTGCAAAACAGTTTCGTATCGTTCAATCGCATACATGTCTTTCACTTCAACGGAACCGATCTCGCAAATCCGGCCGATATCGTTTCGCAACAGATCGACAATCATCAGATTTTCACTTCTGTTTTTTTCGTCGTTCTTTAACCAATTGGAAAACCGTTGATCTTCTTCGCTGTTTCTTCCGCGCCGGCAGGTTCCTTTCATCGGTTTCGTGATGATGGAAGAACCTTCTCTCCGAAAAAATAACTCCGGTGAGAAGGAAAGTATCTGTGCGCTGCCGAGATTCAAAAATGCACCGAAGGGAACATGTTGTTTACGGCGAAGGGAGAAGTAGAGATCGCGTGGATCGTTTTTAAAAGAAAATTCAAAACGATCGGTAAAGTTCACCTGATAAGTATCTCCGTCTGCAATATAGTTTTTCAGCGTGTGAACGGTTGCATGATATTCATCTTTCCCGATTGACAACAGTGGATTCATTACGTCATCTAGTTTTTCTGCAGCGATTTCATCCAGTATGCGAGAACCTGCTTCCGTCGGAGCGGTATACACACCAAACCAGACGAGCGGTAGCGAACCGGAATTTGTGTACGACGGAAGAATTGTATCAAAATGATAACCACATTCATACGCTACATATCCGGCAATCCAATGTCCTTGTGCTCGGTGTTGTTCTATGCGGCGGAATAGGTCTGGAATTTCTTCAAGTTGGTATGCGGTAAGTATTTCAACAGGTGAATAAAAAAGAAAGTGTTTTTTATTTTGCGGATCCTGCCGTGAAGATTCCAGCAGAACAGTGCCCGGAGTTTGTAGGTGTGAAAAAAGAAAAGCACGGTCAGGTGATTGACCGTGCTGTAATGTGTCATTCCGGTTATCCAACTAGCTGTTCCAGATTGGCCTTCAGTTTTTGAATGGTCTGCTCGAAATTCTGCTGCTTGTTCTTTTCTTTTTCAATCACATCGGGGGCGGCTTTGCCCACGAAATTCTGATTGTTCAGTTTCGACATCACGCCGCGCAGTTGCCCTTCCAGACGGTCGATTTCTTTTTGCAGACGGTCCCGTTCGATTCCGGTGTCGATTAATCCTTTGAGAGGAATAAAGATTTCCTGACCATTCACTACAGAGCTGGCGGAATACCCCGGTTTCGTCAATGCCATGCCGATGGTCATTTCATCGAGCCGGAGAAGTTTTTGCAGAGCGTTCCGGTTGTTTTCCAGGATGGTCTGTTTTTCAAACTCGTTGCAGCTGGCAACAAACGCGATTGTTTTCGACATCGGAATGTTCATCTCGCTTCGGATTTGCCGTACCGCGATGATCACATTCTGCAGGAAATCCATCTGTCGCTCAATCGTTGCGTCGATCTGCGCTTCCGTTGCAGACACCTGGGGCATCATGGTCCGCATGATCGTTTCGTCGGGTTTCCGTTCGGATAAGTGCTGAAAAATCTCTTCCGTTACATACGGCATAAACGGATGAAGCAGTTTCAATGTCTCTTCGTAAATTTTCAACGCGCGGGTGATGATTGAGCGTTTTAACTGCACATCGGAAGTTTCCTGCATACGGTTCTTCACAAACTCAACATACCAGTCGCAGAAATCTTTCCAAAGAAAATCGTATAACAGTTTTACCGCATCGTTGACACGGAAATTGTTCATTGCCGCAGACACATCGCGGACGGTGGAACTGAACCGCGAGATAATCCATCGATCGGTCATATCATCGGAGACGTTTGCCGATGCAATCTGTAATCCTTCAATCGGTGGAAGCTGGTCGCGGTGCATCATCAGGAACCGTCCGGCGTTCCAGATTTTATTCGCAAAGTTTCTGCCGATCTCGCACTTTTCATTATCATACAGCACATCCTGTCCGACGGGAGCGATGAACAGTACGGTGAACCGCAGTGCATCCGCACCGTATGTGTTGATAACATCAATCGGATCGGGAGAGTTGCCGAGCGACTTGCTCATCTTTCGTCCGGATGCATCACGGATGAGACTGGTGAAATAGACATGTCGGAAGGGGACTTCGCCTTTAAACTCTAATCCCGCCATGATCATTCGTGCTACCCAGAAGAAAATAATGTCCGGCGCTGTCACCAGTACATCGGTTGGATAAAAATATTTCAGATCGTCCGTCTCATTCGGCCAGTTGTGTACTGAAAAGGGCCACAGCCAGGAGGAGAACCAGGTATCGAGCACATCGTCATCCTGTTTTAGATCGGATGCGCTGTATTGAGAACCTTTAGCTTTTAATTTTTCAGCCGCCTCTTTCGCATTACGGGCAACAATAATGCTGCCATCCGGCAGGTAATATGCCGGAATTCGATGACCCCACCACAACTGGCGTGAGATACACCAGTCGCGGATATTCGTCATCCAATGTTCATACGTTTTTGTGAAACGTTCCGGATAAAATTTGATTGTTCCGTCTTTTACCACTTTCAGCGCTGGCTCGGCAAGCGGTTTCATTTTTACAAACCATTGATCGGAGAGATATGGTTCTATCACCGTGTCGCAACGGTAACAATGTCCGACAGTATGTACATGATCCTCGATCTTCACCAGGCACTGCAGTTTCTCTAGTTCGCGCAGAAGTTCGCGGCGGCATTCGTACCGGTCCAATCCCTGATATTTCGGTGGAACATTGTTATTCATTTTGGCCGAAGTATCCATCACAATAATCTGCGGAAGATTTAATCGGATGCCGGTCTGGTAATCGTTCGGATCGTGCGCGGGAGTTATTTTTACGGCGCCGGTGCCGAATGATGGATCGACAAAATCATCCGCCACGATCGGAATGACTCGGTTGGCAATTGGAACGACGGCATTTTTGCCGATTAATTCTTTATAGCGTTCATCTTTGGGATTAACAGCCACAGCGGTATCGCCGAGCAGTGTTTCCGGACGGGTTGTAGCTACAACAATATATTCATCCGAATGTTCGATTTGATATCGGATATGCCATAAATGTCCTTTGCTCTCGACCCCATTCACTTCGTCATCGCTAAGTGCCGTTTGTTCTCGTGGACACCAGTTGACGATATACTTTCCTTTGTAGATTAACCCCTTATCGTATAACTGCACGAACACTTCTTTAACAGCATTGGAGAGACCTTCGTCCATCGTAAAGCGCTCACGATCCCAGTCGCACGACACACCGAGTTTTCGCAGCTGAGTATTAATTGTGCCGCCGTATAACGTTCTCCAATCCCACACACGTTCGATGAACTTTTCGCGGCCCAGTTCTCGCAGCGATGTGCCTTCTTTCCTCAGTGCTTTTTCCACGACATTTTGTGTGGCAATGCCGGCATGATCGGTTCCGGGAATCCAGCATGCTTCGAATCCCTGCATTCGGTTCCAGCGGGTGAACACATCCTGTAGAGTATTGTTCAGAATGTGGCCCATATGCAGGATACCGGTAATGTTCGGCGGAGGGATCACGATTGTATGCGGAGTTTTATCAGGATTTATAGTCGCATGGAAGAAGCCGCTTGATTCCCACCATTGGTAGAGTTTATCTTCGACGTCTTGAGGATTATAGATTTTTGCTAGTTCTGACATATAGTTGAAGCAATTCAATAATTATTGCGGAATTTATTTGCGAAATATTATTGAATGTAAGTCAATTTCTTGATAAATACCAATAACCATAGCCTTTTCACATCAGGAAGGTATTGTATGATCATTGCATTCCGTAAATTCTTATTTTTTGTCTTCTTAATTCCCCTTTCGATGCTGTCGCAGGACATTCTCGCTGTTGAACGATCTACGTACATTAACGCAGCCAGTGATAACCAATTTTTTTCAACTGGCTTTACGCTTCCAAGGGGGTATAAACTTCCCTCAGGCGATACTGCGTGGACAACATTAAGCAGTGCCCGCGGTCTGTGGGTGTCGGATGATCTTGATAAGAATGGGAAACCTGAATTGATCATTACGGATTATTCATATACTGGCAGAGTGCACGTCTTTGAATCGGCGGGGAATGATTCCCTTCAATGGGTGTGGTCATCTCCACGTTTGGACCTACTTGGTGGATATGGTCCCGGTGGAATTAGTACACCCCGCGCGGTACGGACCGGCGATCTTGACGGTGATGGGAAGGGAGAAATTGTTTTTCCACGGGAAGGCTTTGGTGTTTTGATCTTTGAGTGGGATGGTGTTGTGGGAAGTCATAAATTCGGAACAAAACCATCCGGCATAGCAACGACAAACGTCAATCCCTCTGGCGGGATCGGGATGCGGTTTGAACAATTCGAAGTGACCGATATCGATAACGATGCCTATGATGAACTCATTATTCCAAGCAACATTGCCGGCACTGCAACCGACGATGTGTTTATCCTTCACGCAGTTGGAAATTGGGATTTTGAAGAACCGGGTTTTTCTTCTATTGAAATTGAATGGAGCACCGGCTTCAAACTTGCATCGCTTGGCGGTCCTTCACCGTACAGTGTCACCACGGCAGATCTCAATGGTGACGGTAAAAGAGAGATTGTCGCACATACCTGGAATATGGGGAACTATTTTGTGATCAGGGTGTTGGGACCGGATTCATATTCGCTACCTTCCAGTTATTACCATCAAACTACCCCCGATGATAAAGTAGCTTTATTCGGCGGCACTGTTGGGGATTTGGACAATGACGGAAATGACGAAGTATACTACGCGTGGTATAACCTCTCTCTGCCGGCTTCAACTGGATCGATCAGTGTCGTTAATTATGACAAAACAGACAGTCTGATTGTCGCCGGACCCGGTCACACAAAGTTCATCGCGTCTGGACAGTCGACTGAATATTTGATGAAACCGATCATCGCCGATCTGAACAATAACGGGAAAAAAGAAATTGTCACAGGATGGATGTACCCTTACAACATCGTTGCCTATGAATATCAAGGCGGACCGATCGATGACTCCCTCAGTTACACAAAATATATTGCCTATAGCGGCAGTATCTTCGGAGCCAGCTCGCTGGAGATACGGGATTCGCTGGGGATAAAAAAGGATACAATCGTAAAAGCGGGGGGAGAATTCATGACAAAACCATTCCCGCCAATGGACTTTGACGGTGATGGACGACAGGAGATCATTACCACGCTTCAGGGTGCAACAGACCCGATCAGTACGATCTTATCGCATTATACGGTTGAAGGCTCAGTGATTGTCGATTCTGGCAAATTGATACCAAATCCTTCACCATTTATGGTACGTTCGTTGGAATTGAATAAAAAACTGGAACCGGTCATTCATAACGTCATCTTCAGGGCTGATATGAACAGGCTGATCAAACAAGGATTCGATCCGATAAACGATTCACTGCAGGTATCAGGTTCCTTCAATGGTTGGCAGACTGCGGTATTGTTGTCTCCGGGAGAGGGAAATATTTTTTCTGGCATGGTTATGATCAATGATATTGCCGGAAAGACTATGGAATACAAATTTCATGCACTGCCGAAAGGGAAGTTCTCTCACGACGGACAGGAGTACGGACCCAATCGAAAATTCACGTTTGGCCAAATGGATCAAACATTGCCGCTCATCGATCCGTTCATAAATGTGCTTGGAGAGATCACGTTCCCAACACCGAAAATCGAGTTCATTCGGGATGTGCTTGACGATAACGGTAAACAGGTTTCTGTTTCATGGAGCGTTCCTGTCCCGCCGGCTTCAAACGGTGTGCAGAAATTCGGTGTGTGGAGAAAAGACGACATCTGGACATTTGTCGGCCAGTCACTGGTGTTAGATGATACAGTCTATGCATCAATCGTTCCGGTGATTTATGATTCGACAAAAACGCATGGAATGTTTTATTCTACGTTTAGAATCTCGGCACATGGCACCGCTTCCGAATTATTTTCCATCTCTGCGCCGGACAGCGGATACTCTGTTGATAACAGGAGACCTATGGTCCCGAGCGGATTAATTGCCTCGTATGCGGTTATTAATGGCACCAAAGCAGTTATGCTGTGGTGGAATGATGTTGCTGACAATGATCTGCATTTTTATCAAATTTACCGTGACACAATTCCTAATTTTACGATAGGAATTGGCAATATTTTGGAGAATGTTGCGGATTCAACGTTCCGCGATGTAACGGTGAATGAAAAGACTCGATACTATTACAAGGTCATCGCTGTAGACTATTCCGGCAATATCAGTTTCCCCTCTACAGAGATTTCAGTAATGACGACATCGGTTGAAGTGGGACGTGAAATTCCGACGTCATATTCTCTTTCTCAAAATTTTCCGAATCCCTTTAATCCTTCAACCACAATATCATACAGAGTACCCGAAGAAAGTGATGTGACACTTATTGTGTATGATGCTCTCGGAAGAATTGCGAGATTGATTTTGAACGCCCGGGTGCAGCCGGGAGAGTATTCGCAGGAATGGCATGCGGGTGATCTGGCAAGCGGAATGTATATATATCGGATGACGGCGATTCCGCGGAGCGGGTCGAACAGTACTTTCACCCAGGTGAAGAAATTGATGTTGATGAAATGAGTGCCAAGCAAAGCTGTTCCCACACTATTCGGGTGAAATCCCAAACATGGTAAAATTCTGAAACCATGTAGCGGGGAGTCAGTATAGAGTTGGAAACGACTCTATAATAAGCGACTCGACAGCATAGTCTGAAAAGGACGCAACGCAAATAATCAGGTTGTAACGAAAGTGAACGCAGAGGTAGACTCGAAAAGATCAAAGTTGAGGTGGACGAGTCCCTATTTTATAGACGAAGTCAATAATCATCGTGCCGAGCAACAGAGCGTAGTCCATTGCGGGCAGAAGGGCGATGACACCTTCGGGGTATGAGCGACGACAAGATCAGAAAGAATGGAACGGAACTTGGGAAGTCCTCGCCGACCTCACACCCGTACAGTCCAAGTGCGGAAGAAGAGAGAAGGTTTACCTCTAAGGAAACGAAATGGTGAATCGTTGGCAGGATGGCGGCTGAGACCGTTGTATCGATGATGTTCCGCGAAAGCGGAACGGAGAAAAGGGCATCTGCTGAATTTAAGCATTTAAAGAACGGACAAAGCATGTATTATCCTGCAAAGGATTAATCAACCCGAATCAACTTTAGGATGTGTAGAGAATGCTGTCCCGTAAATGGGATCATAGCTGTCTAAAATAAAACCATTATTGACAAAAATTTATCGAAACGAGTGAATGTATGGAAGATATGTTATGTTGAGAAAAGTAAGCCCTCCCCTACATTTCTTACTGAGTTGGATGAGATGTGGGAGGGAGCGAAATTTAGGAGGATTGAGCGAGCTTTTTCTCCCCTACCAAGGTGGAGATACAGAGGGGGGTCTGAAATCATGAAGGGACTTTTGATGGAGTTTTTTGCTATCTACGGACAAGTGCGAACGGGATTCATCGCGCGCGTTACATTTCGCAAGGGGTTCTTTTGCTTCTTTTCTTGTGCCGACCAAATCTTTATACCATGTCGGCATTCCTTCGGAACCCCGTCAAGAAAAGAAGGAATAAGTTTTTCTCTTGTATGATTTATTTTGGACAAGTATGAAATGGGATAAAGATTCAGGAAAGCCGTGCGAGGGAAAACTTCATGCACGGTTTGACGAAGGGTTAAGGAGAAACAGTGTTGTTACGTTTACTGCGCTCCATTTTCCTACTCTACAGTCGAAGCAAGAACGGCCGTCCGTCTATTCCCGCGTAGCAAATTGAAGAAACATTGTCCGAAGATCGGTATAGATGCCGTCAGCGTTGTGAAGGCATTTCTTGTGTCAGCGTTCAAGTGCCAAACTTAAGGCAGTTGTCAGTTTCAGCACGTCTTTGGTTGTCTTATCCAAGCGGTCGCTGACGATCCTGAGAATATTTTTAAGGATGACATATCCGATTTCCTTATCCTGTTCGGTTAATTGGAAAAAGGAATCGCGTTCCAATACGGCGATAGAGCAGTGTGTTTTGGCAATGACGCTTGCCGTACGTTCATTCTTTTCGTCAAATAATCCCATTTCACCAAAAAAAGCGTGATCATTCGCGGTGAGTTTATTAAGCATCTTGTCCCGTTGATCCATCCCTGCACCGGAGATTTTCAGGAGAAGCGTGCGCGACACTTCCACTTCTCCATCCAATAGTATAAACAATTCGCTTCCCTGTTCATTCTCTCGGATGATGAAGGAACCCTGCGTCACAGTGCGGATCGTCATAATGGATCGCACCTGTTCCATCTTCTCTTTCGGTAAACCGGTGAAGAGTGGAATTTTTTCTAAGAAGCCAATGTCGAGTGTTTTCATTCTACGGTCCCAAGGATTACGGCGATATCTTTTTTCTGTAGTACATAATCGAACGGAGGATTGATGTTTACACGGGTACCCGATTTTTCCGACACGTTAATTCCCGCTTCGCGGAATTTCCGCTCGATAAATGCATCAATGGCGGACGTATCATGCGATAGAATGTCACTGAGGTTGACTGACTCTTCTTCGTTCACCAAACCAAGGATGGTCCAATTCTTTGTCTGCTTGAACTCCATAAACAGTTCGCCGAATGTTTTTCCGACGAAATGTTCCGGCACGGAGACACGGTAGACGTCGTTTCCCCGTTCATAATCCAGCATCTCACTGGCTACTTGCGCGGTGCCGGGAAACATGATGTGGTTCGCCAGAAAAAAGGCCGTATGTTGGTCGCTAACGATTACTTCGTCCGCATTTGCCCGCTTAACGTGTTGTCGATTCTCTCGATTTAGAATGTGAGCGCACACTTTCAATTTGGGATTTAGCGATTTCATTGCAAGGATGGAGAGCAGCGTCTTTTCGTCTGCGCCGGCACTCCCTGCATCCGGAACAACAAGCGCCGACACGGCAGATTTTACATTTGCCCGGTTCAGGATCGTCTCCCGAGAAAAATCCCCGCGGACAAACTTGATCTCAATATTTTGATAGGCATTAATGACGGTTTCAATTTTTTCCGGCGACGCTTCATTTACCAGCACGACCTGCATTTGTTTGCCGTGCGACCGATCGAAGATCCGGAGAACATCTTCCGCTTGCGGATTCCATCCGCATAATAGCGTATGCTGTGTAAAGTCGATATCCTGCAATCCTTGGCTCTCCTTAATTTTTCGTGCAACAAACACCGATGAAATTGTAGCGGTAAATAGTGAAATTAAAATCACGCCGCTGAGAATGGTGAGTGACGCAAAAATCCTCCCAAGATCCGTTTTTGGAACGATATCTCCGTATCCCACTGTCGCAACGGTGACAATAGACCACCACACTGCATCGCCATAGTTCCTGTACATTTCTGGATTATTGCGATGTTCAAAGAAGAATACGACTGCCGCGGTCAGATTGATCACCACAAAAATGGCAATGGCCATCTGCACCAGCTGATTCCTGCGCAAAATCCTTAGGGCATGTTTTACTGTAGGAAAGGACTTCATTGTATTGTGTGTTGAATCGTTCCGACTCCGGGAATTGTCGCCGTTAGCTGGTCTCCAACACCAACCTGCGCAACGCCCTCTGGAGTTCCTGTGTAAATTATATCTCCTTCCTCCAATGTAAAAATAGAAGAGAGGTAGGAGATTAATACTTCGATTCTGAAAATCATATGCTGTGTATTGGACTGCTGTCGTATTTCTCCGTTCACTGTCAGCGTAATGTCAAGAGTATGCGGATCGATGATTGACGAAGCTGAGATAAACGGAGAGAGTGGTGCTGAAGTATCAAATCCTTTCGCTACCGTCCAGGGATTTCCCGCCTTCTTTGCATCAGACTGGCGGTCGCGCATGGTCATATCCAATCCGACGCCGTATCCCGCCACATGATCCATCGCAGATGACAGGGGAATATTTTTCCCGCCCTTACCAAGTAACACTGTCAATTCAATTTCGTGGTGCACGTTGGACGACATGGAAGGAATGATGATCGGTTCACCGTTTGTGATGACAGCTGAGGTTGGCTTTAAAAAGATAACCGGTTCTTTGGGAACGTCGCCTCCCATTTCTTTTGCATGATCGGCGTAATTTTTCCCGATGCAGAAAATATTATTGAGACGGAATTCTTTTCCGGTGGGTAACAATTTTACAGTTTTCATATATGAGAATATAAAAAAACTGGAGGAGAATTGAAATAACTATGAAACTCTATCATTTTTGATTAAATTTTGGTAGAAATTTTCTCTTTGAAAGGATTTGCAGTGGCCTCAACGTATAAAAAAGCGGGTGTAGATATCGATGCCGGAGAAGCAGTCATCCATCGAATTAAACGATCCGTCCGTTCGACATTCACTAAAAATGTGTTGACGGACATCGGCATGTTCGGCGCATTTTACGAAGCGAAATTTCCCGGAATAAAAAATCCGGTGCTGGTATCGAGTGTGGATGGGGTTGGAACGAAACTGAAAGTCGCCTTCGGTATGAAACGGTATGATACAGTCGGACAGGATCTTGTGAATCATTGCGTAAACGATATTGCAGTGTGCGGCGCCATACCGCTCTATTTTATGGACTACTTTGCCACGGGAAAATTGGCTCCGAATATCGCCGCTGATGTCATCGGCGGATTTGCGAAGGCGTGTAAAGAGAATCATTGTTCGATTATCGGCGGGGAAACGGCCGAAATGCCAGGATTTTATCCCAAAGGGGAGTTTGATATTGCCGGTACGATTGTTGGTGTGGTGGATAAGGCGAAGATTGTGAATGGGAAAGGGATCAAAAAAGGAGATGTGCTGATTGGTCTGCCGTCGACCGGCTTACATACCAATGGATATTCGCTTGCCCGGCATGTTCTTATTCCGAAATTTTCTCTAAAGAAAAAATTTACTGAACTCAACGGGACGCTTGGTGACTCCCTATTGGCTGTGCATCGGTCGTATCTCGATTCGATCCGTGCTGTAACAGCAAAAGGTCTGGTAAAAGGAATGTCGCATATTACTGGCGGAGGTATCATCGGGAATACAATGCGGATTATTCCCAAAGGACTGAATTTAAAGATTGATTGGTTTGCATGGCAGCGCCCTTTTATCTACGATCTGATACAGTCAGTTGGACAGGTTCCTGAATACGATATGACACGTACATTCAATCTGGGAATCGGATTGATTGTTGTTGTGGACAAAAAGAATGTTGGTGCGGTGATAAAGGTTCTTACCGGAAAGAAAGAACTTCCGGTTATTATCGGAGAAGTTCGGTAATCAGAAAAAATGTTTGACCTGCCGACGTTCTTTATGCAACAGGTTTTTATAACTATAACCGGTGAAACGCCTATCATTCAGGGATCTTATTATATTCTGCAGATTTAATGCTGTCAATAGCGGAGGTAACATCGGTGATAAATAATTTCCACACCTGTGGATTTTGAGAAAGTTCTTCCGCTGCTTTTTTGAATTCGTCCTGATGTATTCCTTTTTTCTCAAAAAACTCCTTCACGAGAACCTGATAATTGGAGTCAATTTCCCGTTTGTCAATTTTTTGTTTTTCATATACCAATGTCAATTCTGCGTAGGTGTTGACGAACTCTTTCTTGTACGTTCGTCCCGGTTCCGAAACACACCCTCCTGTTGCCAATGCAAAAATTAGTATCCATATTGCGCGGATTCTTTGGTTCTGTGTGATGATCATAGGTTCAGTCAATCTCTGTTCTTGATTATGTAGCTCATTCTTTCTATATTTGTGACACTTTTGTATTAAAATCATTCAATTTTCCCTAAAAGTAAAGGATTTTCCCAGATTTATGGCCACTACTGCAGACCTCAAGAACGGCGTATTCATACGTTTTAACGGCGAGTTACATATCGTTGAAGAGCATCAGCACCGCACTCCCGGAAATTTGCGTGCATTTTATCAGGTAAAAATGCGTAACATGCGCCACGGCCGGGTGGTGGAGAACCGTTTCCGTTCTGGTGAAGAAATTGAATTGGTTCGCGTAGAACGGAAAAAATATTCCTATCTATATCATGACGGCCAGAGTTATAATTTTATGGATCAGGAATCGTATGAACAGATTCCAGTGGAAGAAACGCTGCTAGGTGTTGGAGCGAAATATTTGAAAGAAGGAGAGATCGTCGAAATTATGTTTGATGGTACTCAACCGATCGGTGCGGAACTGCCATTTAACGTTAATTTAAAAATTGTCGAAACTGTTCCCGGCGTTAAAGGAGACACGGCAACTGGAGCAACGAAACCGGCGAAAGTTGAATCGGGTGCTACCGTAAATGTACCGCTCTTTATCAACGAAGGCGATATGATTAAAGTGGATGTGCGGACAGGACAATACTTAGAACGTGTGAAACAGTAACATTCTCACCATTCATCCAATATTCTCGGAGATTCAATGGACCTAAAATATGTCAAGCAGCTTCTGGAGATGGTTGAAAAAAGTGCTGTGAACGAGATCGAGCTGGAAGAGAAGGGAAACAAAATCCGCATTACGAAATCCGCATCACAGAACGTAATTTCTGCTCCAGCATATCAGATGGCAATGCCGGCCGTAGCCCCTGGTACCGCACCGGCTGCTCCTGCCGTTCAGCCATCGGCAAAACCTGCGCCTGCGGATTCGAAAGCCTATCACGAAGTAAAGTCACCAATTGTTGGAACATTCTATCGTTCCCCGTCGCCGGACGCCGCACCGTATGTGGAAGTTGGTTCAAAAGTGAAACAAGGCGGCACCTTGTGCATTGTTGAAGCAATGAAACTGATGAATGAAATAGAGAGTGATGTCACCGGTACGATCGTAAAAATTAATGTTGAGAACGGGAAACCGGTCGAATACGGACAAGTCCTCTTTTTAGTTGAACCGTAATATTTTTCATCCATGGGCGAGCGCTTCGGAACGGTCAATCGATCGATGCGCCCATCTGTGGATTTTTATTTATGGAGTAACTGAGTGATTAAAAAAGTACTCATAGCAAACCGCGGTGAAATTGCCCTGCGCATCATTCGTGCCTGCAAAGAAATGGGGATTAAGACGGTTGCCGTCTATTCCGAAGCAGATAAATATTCGCTTCATGTACGGTTTGCCGACGAAGCAATCTGTATCGGTCCAGCTCCCAGTAAAGAAAGTTATCTGAAGATTCCTCGTATTATGGCGGCTGCAGAAGTGACCGGCGCCGATGCAATCCATCCCGGTTACGGGTTTTTGGCGGAAAACGCTAACTTTGCGGAAATTTGTATCTCTTCCGGCATCACATTCATCGGTCCGACGCCGGAGATGATCAATGCCATGGGGGATAAGGCGTTTGCCAAGGATACGATGCGGAAAGCGAATGTGCCGGTTGTGCCGGGAAGCGACGGCATCATCAAGGATGCCGAAGAAGCAAAACGATTAGCAAAAGAGATTGGCCTTCCGGTAATAATTAAAGCCACGGCCGGCGGCGGCGGACGCGGCATGCGTATTGTCCGCGATCTGGATGAAGTGGAAAAATCGTTCAACACTGCCAGCGCCGAAGCAGAGTCCGCATTCGGAAACGGCGGCTGTTACATCGAAAAATATCTTGAAGAACCTCGACATATTGAGATTCAGCTGCTGGGTGATAAATTCGGTAATGTGATTCATCTCGGCGAGCGTGATTGTTCTGTTCAGCGCCGACATCAAAAACTGATTGAAGAATCTCCTTCCCCTGCGGTGGACGAAGCATTGCGCGAAAAGATGGGTGCGGCAGCAGTCCGCGGTGCAAAGAGCGTAAAATATCTCGGTGCAGGAACCATCGAGTTTCTTTTGGACAAACACCAGAATTTTTATTTCATGGAAATGAACACCCGTATCCAGGTGGAACACTGTGTCACCGAAATGGTGACCGGGGTCGATTTGGTAAAAGAACAGATCAACATCGCGAACGGGAAAAAACTTCATGTAAAAAACATCAAGTTAAACGGCCACGCAATCGAGTGCCGATTGAATGCTGAAGATCCGAACCACGACTTCCGTCCATCACCCGGAAAAATTACCAGCCTGCATTTCCCCGGCGGAAACGGCATACGGATTGACTCACACGTATATGCGGATTATCAAATTCCGCCGTTTTATGATTCAATGATCGGCAAATTGATTGTGCATGGGAAAACGCGTGAAGAAGCGATCAATAAAATTTCCATGGCATTGGATGAGACGATCATTGAAGGAATCAGCACAACGGTGCCGTTCCACAAAAAAGTGATGAAGAGCGAACAATTTCGGAGTGGAGTGTTCGACACGAAATTTATTGAAACATTTATATTCAAAGATTGATCATTAACTCAGATATTTCAAATCAAGAAGATTTGGAATATCTCAAACAAAAGGACAGCGTATGAACTTCCCAGAAACATTGAAATATACAAAAGACCACGAATGGATCCGGATTGAAGGCAATGTCGGAACGGTCGGCATCACCGAATATGCTCAGGGCGAACTTGGGGATATCGTATTCGTCGAACTTCCTTCCATCGGCAAAAAAGTGGAAGCAGGACAAACCTTCGGAACGGTTGAGGCGGTAAAAGCGGTTTCCGATCTGTACTCTCCGGTTACCGGAGAAGTGAAAGAAGTGAACAAAGAGATTCAGGACTCACCTGAACTTGTTAATAAAGAACCATACGAACGCGGTTGGATGATTAAAGTGACGCTGGCCAATGCTGACGAGTTGAAAAACCTGTTGGATGTTGAAGCGTACAAAAAACTGATCGCGAAATAAGGAGCAGTGCCTATGTCAGTCAATATCGTTGAACTACTCGGAGCGGATGCCAAAAATCTGCTCGATCATAAATGTACTACAATTCCGAAAGAATCGATCCACGTTCCGTCACCATCGTTCGTGGACGATATCTTCATCAACACAGACCGTCCGACACCAGTCCTGAAAAGCATTCAACAACTATTCGGTGCAGGCCGTCTGTCGAACACCGGTTATCTTTCCATTCTTCCCGTGGATCAGGGAATTGAACACAGTGGCGGAGCATCGTTCGCAAAAAACCCGATTTATTTCGACGGAGAGAATATCGTAAAACTCGCGATCGAGGGAGGATGTAACGGTGTTGCTTCTACGCTCGGCGTGCTCGGATCTGTTGCGCGGAAATACGCGCATAAGATTCCGTTTATCCTGAAATTTAATCACAATGAATTTATGTCCTATCCGAACACATACGATGAATCGCTGTTTGCCAGTATTAAACAAGCGTGGGATATGGGTTGTGTTGCTGTCGGTGCAACAGTGTATTTCGGTTCGCCGGAATCACGCCGCCAGATCTGGGAAGTCAGTCAGATGTTTCAGCAGGCGCACGAATTAGGTATGGGAACGATTCTGTGGTGTTACACACGAAACAATGCCTTTAAGACAAAAGAAAAAGATTATCACGTCTCTGCAGATTTGACAGGACAAGCGAACCACCTTGGCGTAACGATCGAAGCAGATATCATTAAACAGAAACTTCCGGAAAACAACGGCGGTTATAACGCCCTCAACATGAGCGGTTCCAGCTACGGAAAAATCGACAAACTCGTGTATGAAAAATTGTCGAGCGATCATCCGATTGACCTGACACGGTATCAAGTGGCGAATTGCTACATGGGCCGCGCCGGTTTGATCAATTCGGGGGGAGCTTCCGGTGCGAATGATCTTGCAGATGCAGTAAAAACAGCAGTAATCAATAAACGCGCCGGCGGTATGGGTTTAATCTCCGGACGGAAAGCATTCCAGAAACCGATGAAGGACGGCGTTACGCTACTGAACGCTATTCAGGATGTTTATCTTTCCAAAGACGTTACCATTGCGTAATAAGTATTTTTGTGGGACACCGTAATTTGGTGTCCTACAATATTAATTCAGAGGAAATTCCGCATATAATTTTTGATAAACGGTTACAATGTGAAGCGTCATCTGCTGCAGTTTGCATCGTGACGCTTTTTTTATTTTCCCCCTGTTATGCCCGCCTGAACGACATTGTCGGGCAAGCATGTCTTTGGCGGATTTCTATTTAGACGATACCCGATAGAATCACTCGGGCATGACGAAAATTATTCTCAGTTACGTGAATGAAAAAATATTCCTGTATTATCTTTGATATGGACGGCACGTTGACACAAACGAATCAATTGATTTACGATTCGTTTAATCATATTGCCGCAAAATATTTAAACAAAACACTGACAAACTCCGAAATTCACGCTCTTTTCGGTCCGCCGGAACAAGGTGCGGTGGAAAACATGATCGGCAAGGAACATATAATAGAAGCGATGGACGATTATTATCGATTTTATCAAAACGAACATAGTACACTTGCAAAAATTTATCCCGGAACCATCGATGTACTGAAGTATCTGCATTCTCACGGTATACGGATTGCGTTGTTCACCGGAAAAGGAAGACGGACGACCGATATTACGCTCGAACAATTCGGGATAAGTGCGTACTTTGATATGACAATTACGGGTGATGATGTTGAAAAATTTAAGCCGTCTGGCGACGGGATTCGAAAAATTCTGCAGCAGTTTTCACTCGTACCGGACAAGGTGCTGATGGTCGGCGATGCGGTTGCGGATTTTAAAGCATCGCGTGAAACCGGAGTGGACATTGCATCGGTGTTGTGGGATTCGTACGGGAAAGACGATGTGATAAATTTATCGCCGGATTATCTGTTTCACGATGTACAAACGTTTTTCGATTGGTTGAAACGTATCTATGCATAACGATTACTTTCGCACCACACCTGCAAGGGAGAACACATGAGAATTATAGTGATGATGTTCGTTGTCGCGATGACGGCGAATACTCAGGTTGAAATCTTCGGATTGAGAACCTATGCGAATGATGACGAATATCGTCCGCCGATCATTGCACGGGGAGAACAAGTCACCATCGAATTCGATGTAACAACGTTGATGCCTCCAAATCTTCATATCCTTTTCAAACATGCATCGAAGGATTGGATGATCGACAACAATGTGTATGCGAATAATCCTTCGAATATCAGATCGGAAGTGTTGTTGTACAGTACCGCACCTACAGGTGTGTATCAATACAAGTATCGGTTCAAAAATTCGTTTCCGAACGGCAATAATCTTGTCTCGTTCGTATATTCCGGGAATTATTTTTATCAGATTGTAGATCATGATGCCGGTGATCAGATACTGGCAGTCGGGAAATTTATCGTTGCCGAATCTTCTGTGCCGGTGACGATTGCAATTGAAAATAAATATCATTCGGAATATGTGTCGCCGTTGAATCAAATGAATTTCGTCAGCGTTGATGTTGCGCTTCCTTTTGAGTACAAAGCCGGAGATGACAACGGCATCTACTATCCTGATGTAAAAAATGTTGAAATTATCAAGAACTGGAACATCCATCAACCGTTCAACATCGATCAGGAAGACAACGATCCGGAAACTTTTGTGGAAAATTTCACAAAGCCGGTAAAAACATTTTGGAAACGCGACGTAATGGCCGGGAATGAATACCGCCGGCTTGATCTGTCGTCGATTGCTTTCTATCCGAATAATCGCCTTGTGATTTTACGGGACAATCCAGATGTCTCCCGTTTTCAGTGGCAGGGAAAACCGGATGCAAATGGAGCGTCAAAAATAAAAGCATTTACCGGCGCTAATTCGGAATATCTTGAAGTGGAACTGCGCCTTCGACTGCCGGAATCGCCCGGGAAACGGATCTTTGTCGTTGGTGGATTTTCAGAATGGAACGTACGTCCAGAGTATGAATTGAAGCCGGACTCAGCATTCGGACTCTTTGTCACTCGATTCTGGGTTCGACGCGGTGTCTACGATTATCAATACGTGCTGGGAAATATCCGCGGTGATGGCACTATTGGCGATCAGGATTGGGTGACATTAGAGGGAAACGATTGGAGGACGATCAACCGATATACCGCACTCGTGTATTACCATGACCAGCGATACGGTGGTATTGATAGGGTGATTGGATTTGCCCGCGGAAGAAATCCTGGTGGCAGGGAGCCGGGAAAAATTTCATCAACAAGAAATCCCGAAGCAAAAAGTCCTGCCGGAAACTTAGCACCGGTGAATTCTGAAAAAGGGAAAAAATAGTATGGCAAAGGTCAAGATTGGAATTATTGGTGTCGGACATCTCGGTTCATTGCACGCTAAAATGTATTCGGAAATCGATACGGCCGAATTTGTAGGAGTGTTCGATATTCATCCGGAAAAGAGAGCCGAAGTTGCCGCTAAATTTCGCGTTACTCCGTTTGGCTCGATCGATGAATTGCTGCGTGCTGTTGATGCCGTAAGTATTGCAACAGTTACTACGACCCATCATGAAGTGGCGAAACAGGTGTTGATTGCAGGGAAACATGTATTGATCGAAAAACCGATCACATCCACACTCGCGGAGGCAGATGAATTGATCGCGCTTGCGCTGCAGAAAAATGCGTTGATTCAGGTCGGTCATATCGAACGGTTTAATCCTGCTATCATTTCGCTCGAATCATACAAACTGCAGCCCATGTTCATCGAATCGCATCGTTTGGCGCAATTCAATCCTCGCGGAACGGATGTTGCGGTAGTGCTCGACCTGATGATCCATGATATTGATATTATTCTCAGTCTTGTCAATTCTCCGGTTAAACAAATTGATGCGAATGGAGTTGCCGTTGTTTCGGATACGCCGGATATTGCTAATGCGCGGCTGCAGTTCGAAAATGGCTGTGTTGCCAATGTTACCGCCAGCCGCATCTCACGCAACAAGATGCGTAAGATGAGGATGTTTCAAAGTAATGCGTACATAGCCATCGATTTTCAACAGGGAAGCGCAGATGTGTTCCGGTTGGGGAATGAAGGAGAAGGGAGCCTCTGGTCCACCATGCTGCTAGGCCAGATCGGCGAAGGAAAAAAGAAACGGAATATCATCTATGAACAACCGGAGATCAGAAAGATCAACGCGTTGAAATATGAACTGGAATCGTTCATTCAGGCTGTTCAACAAAATTCCCGGCCTGTAGTGAACGGGGAAGACGGACGGATGGCGCTGGATGTGGCGCAGAAGATTATGCAAAAAATTCAGGTGCAAAAATTTAACGTATAAACTGATTTGCCGGAAACTGGCTGTTGTTGAGAACTCCATCCTGTACCGGCGTAATGAATAATTATGAAGCTTGAGATTACAAACTCTTATTTGAAAAAAATTGGCGCTGTTGCGGATGAACTGTCACTCGATGCGTATGTTGTTGGCGGATATGTCCGGGACAAACTGCTCGGCAAAGAAGTGAGCGACATTGACATTGTTGTTGTCGGCAACGGAATTGATTTTGCGGAAGCAGCAGCTGTTGCGCTGAAAAAGCGGAAGATTGTAACATACGAAAAGTTTGGCACCGCGATGATGCCGACAGAAGACGGTAAGATTGAATTTGTCGGCGCCAGGAAAGAGCAGTACCACCGTGAATCAAGAAATCCCTCGGTCGATGTCGGCACGTTGGAAGAGGATCTCTCACGGCGTGATTTTACAATCAATGCGCTTGCGGTTTCCATCAATGCAGCAACGTGGGGAACTCTTATCGATCCTTTTAACGGGCAGTCGGACCTGTTGGCAAAAATAATTCGCACGCCTCTCGATCCGTCCGCTACGTTTGATGACGATCCGTTGAGGATTATGCGGGCGGTCCGGTTTTCCGCGCAGCTGGATTTTGCGATCGATGTGGCAACAATGAATGCAATCCCGCCGATGAAAGAACGCCTTTCCATCATTTCTCAGGAACGGATCACTGAAGAGTTTATGAAAATCATGGCCAGCTCAAAACCGTCAGTCGGATTGCGATTGATGTTCGATACAGGCATTATGCGGGTTGTGTTCCCCGAGGTTGCCGATCTTGCCGGCGTTGATCAACGGCAGGACCATCATCATAAAGATGTATTCCTGCACACATGCCAGGTAGTGGATAATATCTGTACGATGACAGAAAATATTGATTTACGTCTGTCTGCACTATTGCATGATATTGCCAAACCGAAGACAAAAAAATTCATCGAAGGTACCGGATGGACATTCCATGGGCATGAAGAGATCGGCGCACGAATGGTGAAACATATTTTCCGCCGCTTAAAATTACCGTTGGACAAAGTGCCTTATGTCGAAAAGATCGTACGTCTCCACCAGCGTCCCATGCAACTTGTTGACGAGGCAGTAACCGATTCTGCTGTACGAAGAATTTTGTTCGAAGCAGGCGAAGAGATCGACGATTTAATGACATTATGCAGAGCCGATATCACATCCAAAAATCCGAAGCTCGTCAGAAAATATTCGGAAAACTACGATCTTGTCTACACGAAGATGAAAGAAGTCGAAGAAAAGGATAAACTCCGCGCTTTCCAACCGCCGGTTCGCGGGGACGAAATTATGCGTATCTGTAATCTTTCTGCCGGAAAACTGGTCGGAATCCTGAAATCCAGGATTGAAGAGGCAATATTGGAGGGGCAGATCCCCAATGAACACGATCCGGCACTGCAATTTCTCCTTGCGATTAAAGACGAAGTGATCAGGGATCATTCTTCCCCTTCCTGACAACACCTAGAAAAGTAATTTTACGTCACCTTTTTTATCGGGATATTCGAGCACTGATCGGTTAAACCTGAGTACAAAAACCACGTCCAAACAGTATTAAGTTCAATTTTTCTGTAACTTTTGATGCTGCAAACCGTTAAAATCACATAGTTTTGATCAACTTCGGAGAAAGTAATGAAAAAAATCCTCGCTATTGCGTTAATTTCGCTGGTTTTAACAGCAGCAACCGCAGCGCAAGAGAAAATGAGTCTTCAACTAGCAATCCAAACCGCCCTCGAAAAAAATATCGATGTTATTAGTTCCAATAATTCAAGAAAAATTTCGGAAGCGAATGTCACTTCAGCCTTTGGAGATTTTCTTCCCACTCTTTCGGCATCCGCTAATATCGGCAGAGAGGGTGCAACATTCGATCCGAATTTAAAGATTCCCTCTGGTATTACTGCTGGTGGAAGCACCAGTGCAGGATTGAATGCAGATATTATCTTATTCAACGGTTTTCGAAACTTCACATCGTACAACAGTGCAAATGTATCCGCCGAAGCAGCCGTACTGAATTTTGCAAAACAAAAGCAGACAACAGTTCTTGCTGTAGAACAAGCATATCTAACAGTCTTGAGAAATGAACAGTTGTTAAAAGTGAGCCAGGATAATTTAAAACGTTCGCAACAACAACTTTCCAGAATTGAAGAATCGAACAAAGTGGGTGCCGTTGCCAAAGCTGATGTGTATCGTCAACAAGTGCAGACAGCGAACGATGAATTGGCAGTCATAAATGCTCAAAGTGACTACGATATCTCCAAACAAAATCTGCTGTTTTCTCTTGCTATCGATGTGACGAAAGATTATGTGTTCGAAGATGCGACAGTGTTGCACCAAATTGAGAGCCTTAATTTTGATTCACTGCGGCAAGAGTATGCAGATTATACTAAACTCGTTCAGGAAGCGTTAGATGCACGCCCTGATTATCAGGCATCATTATTATCAAAAAAGATTTCTGAAAATGATCTTACTGTTGCTCGATCTGGACATTATCCGACATTGAAATTGGGAGCCGGATACGGTATTTCCGGAGATAATTTTGGGACGATATCTGATACAAAATCATGGGATTGGCGATTATCGCTCAGCGTACCAATCTTCAGCGGGTTTCAAACAAGCACACAGACACAAACAAGCCAGTTGAACCTTGAACTTGCAGAACAAAAGGTTGACGAAGCAAAACGACGAGTAGCAAAAGATGTCCGGACTGCATTGCTTAATCTTGAAACAGCACGGAAAGTATATGATGTATCGCTAAAGGCGGTAACATCGGCAGAGGAAGATCGCCGCATTGCGGAAGAGCGGTATAATCTTGGTTCGAATACGTTGCTTGATTTATTGGTGGCGACGACAAATTATACCCAGGCAATCAGCAAAAAAGTATCATCGTCCTATGATTTTGTGTATGCGAAACTGCAGTTCAGAATCGCAGTGGGAAGAGAAAAGTATTAATTTCAATATAACATGGAGTAGTTATGGCAAACGGTAAAAAGAACAAAAAGAAACTGTTCATCTTCTCCGGAATCGGCGTGGTTGCGATTGTGCTGGTGCTGGTTGTTGTCCTTGGAAGCAAGAAGGAAAATATCATCACCGTCCAAACAGAGAAAGTCAACCGCCGGACAATCACCCAGATGGTGAACGCTTCAGGAAAAATTCAGCCAGAAACTATGGTGAAGATCAACGCGGAAGTTAGTGGTGAAATTACCTCGCTGCCAGTGAAAGAAGGGGATAAAGTGAAGAAGGGAGAATTACTTGTCCGCATTAAACCGGATCAATATCAGGCACAGGTAGATCGTGCGGAAGCTGGATTACAGTCGGCACGGGCGAATATGAATTTACAAAAGGCGAACCTGGAAAAAGCGGAATCCGAATACAAGCGTGCCCAAGAACTTTACGAGAAGAAACTTCTTTCCGATCAGGAATATATTGCAGCGAAGACGTCGTTTAATGCAGCAAAATCTCAGTTTGAATCTTCACAGGCGGGAGTGCAGCAAGCGCAGGCATCGTTGCGCGATGCAAAAGAGAGTCTGGCGAAGACAACCATCTATTCTCCGATGAACGGAACAGTTTCGCAATTGCTTTCGGAGCTTGGAGAGCGGGTGAGCGGCAGCAGTTTTACGCAAGGCACACAGATTATGACGGTGGCCGACCTCACCATGATGGAAGCACGCGTGGATGTCGGTGAAAATGATATTGTCACCATCTCCATAGGCGATACCTCACGTATAACCATTGATGCATATCCTGATAAAAAATTCATCGGTATTGTATATGAAATTGCCAACACGGCAAAATCCAAAGGATTAGGAACTCAGGAAGAAGTGACGAATTTTGAAGTAAAGATTCGCGTATTGAACAAAGATATTGCTTTGCGTCCGGGAATGTCTATGACAGCGGATATCGAAACAGAAACGAAGAAAAATATCGTTGCCGTACCGATTCAAAGTGTTACAACCCGTTCGCCGAAAAAAGAAGGTGAAAAACAGAAAGAAGAAGAATCTCAGGAGCAGGGCGGTCCGGGAGGATTGTCGACGAATGACAAGCCGGTAGAGTGTGTGTTTATCGTGGAGAACGGAAAAGCCAAAATGGCACCGGTAAAACGTGGAATCAATGATGAAGGATACGTTGAAATTACTGAAGGAATGTCTGAAAGTCTTGAAGTGGTCAGCGGAAGTTATAAAGCGATTAACCGCGAATTAGAAGACGGTGCGGTTGTGAAGGTGGAAAACAGTGCTGCAAAATTTGCAATGGGCAAACAGGGTGATAAGAAATAATACAATTGCATGCTGACTATGAACCGTACGTTCCTTATTCTTTTGTGCCTGTTCTCCATCCGTGTAATTGCTCAAATAGATAGCACTGGTATCAGGCTGATCAACGACAGGAAGTTTGCCGAAGCAGAATTGTTCTTTAAAACAGCGATGAAGAATAATACACAGGATGCTGAGGTGAAATATTATCTTGCTGTCGCATTATTTCAACTGCAAAAATTTGAAGATGCGGAAGATATTATTGATGATGCAATCGATATCGATGAAAACATTGCGAAGTATCACTTGTTGCGTGGACAGATTCTCGGACTCCAGGCAATGAATGCCAATGTGCTCTCTCAAGGATTGCTGGCGCCACGTATTAAAAATGCATTTTTAAAAGCATCGGAGCTTGATCCGAGAAACATCGAAGCGCGGCAAGCGTTGTATAATTATTATGTGATGGCGCCTGGTATTATGGGAGGAAGCGATGAAAAGGCATTTGAACAGGCACATGCAGTGTTGAAATTAAATCCTTTCCGTGGTCACATGATGTTGGCAAACTTCTACAACCGTGTGAAAAAAGATACGCTTGAAGCAGAACAGCAAATTAAAAAAGCGATTACTTTCGAACCTGGGAGGGGATTGGGGTATAAACAGCTCGGCTACATGTATCTGAACCGAAGAAAATTCAGGGATGCTTGCGAACAAATGCAACGGTATATTACCGCAGAGCCGAAGAATCCCGATTCGTATGACAGTTACGGGGACGTGCTGAAAGCGGAACAGAAATACGATCAAGCTATTGAAAAATACCGATACGCTCTTTTTGTGGACAAAACTTTCAGTGCATCCATTTTTTCTCTTGCGGAGTGTTATGAATTCCGGGGAGAGAAACAGAAGGCAAAAGAAACGTTTGAGTGGTATCTTACCGTAGAACCAAACGGTCGGCGTTCGGATGCAGCGCAAAAGAAAATCAAAGAATTATAAGGATGGTATGATGCCAGTAATCAACCTCAAGAATATCAAAAAAACATATGTCATGGGAACCGTGGAAGTCAACGCGTTGGTTGACGTTTCCGTGGAGATCCATAAAAATGAATACGTCGCGATTATGGGTCCGTCCGGATCCGGTAAATCGACATTAATGAATGTACTCGGTTGTCTCGATACTCCCACGTCGGGATTGTATGAGTTTAATGGCGTCAATGTGAGCGATATGAATGACAATGAACTGGCCAAAATACGAAACAAAGAAATTGGCTTCGTCTTTCAGACCTTTAATTTGCTTGCCCGTTCGGATGCACTTCATAATGTAGAATTACCCTTGATCTATTCCGGAATGAAAAAAATGGATCGAAAGCAATTGGCAGCAGAAGCATTATCGCATGTAAAACTGGAAGATCGCATGCATCACAAGCCGAATGAGCTATCCGGCGGCCAGCGGCAACGCGTTGCTATTGCACGGGCATTGGTAACAAAACCGTCAATTATCCTCGCAGATGAACCGACAGGCAACCTTGATTCAAAGACTGGCGTTGAGATTATGGGATTGTTCAATGAACTGCATTCACAGGGGAATACGATCATCTTGGTCACACACGAAGAAGATATAGCGCGCCATGCACATAGGATTATCCGGGTCCGTGACGGATTGGTTGAAAGCGATACTGTAGTGGATGACCGGATTTTACCGGCGCTCCACCATTAACGCTGTGTCATCCAGCATCATGTCCGAACAATAGACTCTCAGACGAAGAAAAAATGAAAATCACAGATTTTGCATACGAAGTAAAAGAAGGCATCGGGATTTCGTTCCAGGCAATCCGCGCGAATAAGATGCGTTCTGTACTGACAACGCTCGGTATCGTTATCGGAATCGTATCGGTGACATTGATGGGAACAGCAATTGAGGGGATGAGCCGCGCGTTTAATGAAATGGTCTCGAAGATCGGTGCTGATGTACTTTATGTACAGAAATTTTCATGGTTCTCAAGCCAGGAGGATTTTGATGCTTCCCGCAACCGGAAGAATATCGATCTGCAACAGTACCGAGCCGTCCGGGAGCAAGGGACGACGCTCAGCGCCGTAACACCGGTAACATACTATCGGGTTCCAATTAAGTATCGTAGTATCAGTTCCGATGGGATATTGGTTATTGGAGCGAACGAACAGTTTGTGCAAGTAACGGGATCGGATATTGAAATGGGAAGGTTCTTTTCTGAAGCGGAGTCCAACGGCGATCGCCCGGTGACCGTGTTGGGGTATACCGTCGCTGAAAAATTGTTTCCAAATGAAACGCCGATCGGAAAGAATGTCAAACTCGGTTCGTATACATTTCGTGTTGTTGGTGTTGTGGCAAAGCAGGGAAGTTTTTTGGGGATGGATATGGACAATCGGGCGATTATTCCGATTAAAAACTTTTTACAAAAATTTTCAAACCGCAGGCGGGGAATGGATATCCAAGTGAAGGCGGCAGATATTAATGACCTTGACAACACAAAAGAGGAGTTGCGTGGGATTATGCGCAAAGTTCGGGGTGTAAAACCTGGAGCAAAGGATGATTTTGCGATTAATCAGCAAGAAATGTTTATTCAAACATTTAATCAAATTGGCGGAGTGATAGCCGGTATCGGATTGTTTATCACAGCTCTATCCCTGTTCGTTGGTGCAATCGGTATCATGAACATTATGTTTGTCTCTGTCACAGAACGGACGAAAGAGATTGGAATTCGTAAAGCGATTGGAGCAAAACGATCAACGATATTATTCCAGTTCCTCATAGAGTCGGCGGCACTTGCATTACTCGGCGGAATTATCGGCATCATTATCTCGTATCCTTTAAGTTTAATGATTAACCAGATTATGCCGACATCCATGCCGCTTTCGGTTGTTGGCATAGCGTTATTTATTTCGGTGTTGGTCGGAGTTGTTTCAGGATTTTTACCTGCAAACCGTGCCTCAAAAATGGACCCTGTTGAAGCGTTGCGCCACGAATAATTAGTAGAAAGATTCTCTATGCAATTACAAGAAAGCTTCGGAATGGCGTTAAATGCAATTCGTGTCAACAAATTGCGTTCCGTATTAACGCTTCTGGGTATCGGCGTTGGTGTTTTTTCGATCATTGGCGTTATGACAGCGATGGGCGTTTTGCAAAATGCAATCGAGACCGGTGTAAGTCAATTAGGAGCGAATACATTCCAAATTCAAAAATATCCGCAAAATAATTTCAGCGATCATGACCGATCGCGGTACCGCAATCGTAAGGACATTACGTATGAACAATCGGAATTATTTTATGATCGGATGAAACTGGCAAAGTATGTTGGATTAGAAGTGTGGGCCGGAGGTAAGGTTGCCGAATATAAAAATATTAAAACAAATC
>JALNZH010000291.1 GCA_023229405.1 Bacteroidota bacterium | reverse complement strand
CGAGAATAATGAACTCCGTAATGCGACGTTTATTCCAACGTGTTAGCCGTCTGGAAAGAATGAGACACACTGCCGGCGCGATCGCAATCACACCCATCAGGTTTCCCATCCACCACAGCATCAAATATGTAAAAAACTTTTCCGCCACCTGTGGTGCGAATAACGAGTACCACAGCACACTGAAGAGTGCATTTGCTGCAGTGCTCACTCCACCACTGACTAAGACCAGTTTCCCGACTTCGGGTAGAGAACAGATCGAAGGATCGAAGCGCACTTTTTTTAGCAGCAGATATCCTATCACCGCTTCAAGACCGGAGCCGGCGGAAAGTATCAGCGCGGCGGGAATTGAGGGCAGGACGAAAAGATATGCCATTGCTGTTCCCAGGACAACTGCCGGTAAAAATCGCGGACCAGCGGCAAAAAGAACCATGATCGACAACCCCGCTGGCGACCAAACCTGCGATGCAGTAGTTTCGACATACGAAAACAACAACCCGAGCCTGGTGAGTCCAGCAAACAGTATTGTCAACAGCAACAGTTGAATGAGATATGGATAGGATCGAAATTTCATTATTGTATTTTAGATCATACTTGTCCAAAATAATTACCGAAAATTGGAAAACACATACTCTCTTCTTTTCTTGACGGAGTTCCAAAGGAATGTCGTTTACGAATTGACCATGTCTCGGCGGCACAAGAAAAGAAGCAAAAGAACTCCGAGCGAAATGTATCGCGCGCGATGAATGCCGTTCGCTTATGTCCATTGATGGCGCTCATCGCGCCTTCTAACGTCCCGTCATGATTTCATGACCCCCTCTGTGTCTCCCACCTTGGCAGGGGGAGAAAAATCTCGCTCACTCCTCCAAAATTTCGCTCTCACCCACATCAGTACGGTTGCAATGGTACCTCGTGGTGCTTGCGTCATATATTTTGTAAAATTCTATTTTATTTAACATGTTGTGATTGATGTTATACTCAACGTGCCTTTATTTTGGACTGCTATGAATTTAGATGAAAGGTAGAAAGTGGCGGACAGAAAATCAAATCTACTCAATTGAATTATCCCTTCCTTTTCCCTTTTTTAGTTTATTTCCTCCAGTAACAGGCGTTCTCTATGGCATTCATTTTATATCACGACATGGTTTGCCGTCGGATTGATCGCTTCACGCACAGACCACACCGAAGTAACAGACTATTGCCCGAACAAATGCTTGGCATTGCATTCACAATCTCCTCTACGATTGGGCTTTGGAATCTGTGAAATCGTTTTTAAACGAGATACAATAAAATTGCGTCGAAGATGGGCTATTGTATATTCCTTAAGAAGGAAAAGGTATCGTGGAGTAACTTTACGGTATGGTACCTGCGTTCCGGCAAACCGCAAGTCATCAGTCAAATTGCATTAGAAAGTGTTCACAATAGACAGGAAGAAATTATAGTCACGTTGATGAAACAATCACCGCGCCATGTTTTTGTAGTTGGAATGTGAGATTCTGATCATTGACATCATCATCATCGATCAGTCCTGGCGATCCCTGTCTCACAATGTTGCCGTTTTTATATTGGCGTATTGTTTTGTCAGAGATGATCAATTTCCATTAGAATATCGTTCGTCGAAAGTTAAACATGTGTCATATATAATTGTAACAAATGATTGTGTGTAAGAACGCCATACATTATCGATAGAACCAGCTTTATTGATTGTGTGATCGGAATATGCGACTGCAACATTGTTCATCAGCACACCTTCCAATGCCAATCATATAATTGGACACATAGCAATATGGATCAACATAGAACGTTAGATCTTAGTTTCTCCCGAGAAATTGTGATTGCGATAACAGTAACTCATGTTACGCAATTCAAGGAAATTGGTCATGGTGAGCACGGCGCAGGTTTAGATAGTTAAGTCATCCTTCCGCCAACGGCATCCCTGCGGGAGACACATCCTTCCAACAACGAAGGATTTGTCCAGGATGACCGGTATTTCTGCGCCGCGTCGAACCATTCTATTTAAAAACAACGCTTTGCGTAACGTGAGATAGTAAGACAGAGACGATGCTGTACCGTCCTAACGTATTCTAGAGGGCGATTACTGCTTTTTCTTAATACCCCGCAGTCTTCACTATTTTTTGTCAACCACGAGGTAGAAACTCAGGTTTTTTCATTTTAAAAATATTCACTAAAGTGATGATTGATTTTATTAACGACAACCGATTGACTCAACAACATGTTACAATGCAAATGAAAATTGCAATGAAACAACATCACTCTGCTGATTCAAAGATATTCTTACATTTTTCCCGGTCAGTTTCGAAAAAAGGTTTCTATTATAGTTGGTGACCTCATTGGCCGCATCTATTAATTCCCAAAGATATACCAAGATGACGAAGGAGTACCCTATATAAAATGATGTATAATTTTCTGAGTTCCAGAATGAATAGTGTGTTGCTCCTATAATAGCTCCTTTAGTCAATAAAAATCCTCCAGCCTTTAGCCAATTACCGGTATACAAATGACCGCCACCGGTAAAAGTCAATGAAAGTAAAACAGCAGTTGTGACATCTTTTTTATTTACATCGTATAGCATTATTTTTTCCGTTTCCGAATACTTTTCTGTCGGTGGTTTAATTTGACCCACTGTTTTCGGAGAAACTCTGGTCGTTTTAACAGTATCCGCAACAGGTCGCGATTTCGGTATTACTTTTTTTTGTTGAGAAAATGCGGCAGAGGCGAATATTAACATCAACAGCAGAATTTTTACATTTGAATATTTCATAGCACACTCCCTATGAATCACATTAGTATTGCAATGATGATCTTATCTTACCATGAGATTGGAGTTACAAGGTATTCTCATTGGCTATACCTTGTCAGTATACAACTGTAGTTCTTATCTTGCGTTAAACCGTCCGCTATTTAATGAGCGACATTGTGCCGGACTTTTCATGGTTGCCGACAACATACCGATAAAAATATGTGCCCGATGGCAGTGTCGACCCGTCAAATGATACTTCATACACACCTGCACTTTTCCGTTCATTGACCAATGTAACGATCTCGCATCCAAGGACATCATACACCTTTAGCGTCACATGATTTTCCCCTGAAAGTTGATAGCGTATAGTAGTTGCTGGATTAAATGGATTGGGGAAATTTTGTTCTAATGAATAGCCGTCGACAGGTTCACCATCAATCTTACCCACCGATGTCGGCAGCGTATTCACATTAAAATTTTTATTGTTCATTAATTGGGCATTTTTTTTATTATTGATAAGGTCGGCGAGGTCATTTCCGCACATTGTTGCAATAACAAATCGTTCGCGATTCCATTTCTTAAAAGGAAACGGGCCTGAACCGTTAACAACACTGATGTCGGTATTACTGATCGATGTATCGTTGAATCCACCTGTCATTTTTGACCACATCACCTGATCATTTTTTGGCCAGGCACCTTGACTTCTATCGTCTTTTAAATTTATACTTGCAGAGGTTAATCCAATCTGGTCTGACTCATCTTTATCCGTTTGATCAAAATTTGGCTCTCCTTGCGTCGGCATTCCATTTCCTTCCCCTTCATCCGCACCTTGGTATTGCGGATCATTTGGACCAACTCCGTCTTTTCCAACATCATCATTTAATGGCTCTCCGATATCCCATTTTCCATTTTTATTCATATCGGTAAAATGCATCCAGTCTTGATCATTATCGATGAAATCATCGCGCCGTTCATCTATTATTCCATCTCCATCATCATCAATTCCATTTGCGCTGTTTCCGGGAGTTTCAAGAAAAGCATGTCCATAATACCCGGTTGGATAATTAGCAGGCAAACCTACACCGGAAGGAGACCAAGCAAATGTCATGTCAAGTATGCTATGAAATCCAACGTTATTTATTGAAGATCCAACTCCCGGATCCGCAAATGTTCCAAAAGTTGTAGAGTCATAATCATGATCAGAAATATTCACAACATCGTACAGCCAAATGATGACATCTTCTAGCGCGGGATGATTAAATTGCAAACCTCGTACTTCTATTCTCAAACCAAGACCTTTACGGGCAGAGTCCGATACCAGTGGATAGTAACCCCATGGTATATTGGAGTACTCACCGTCTTTTGAATCATCCATCACATAAAACACTTCGTTTCCGGGAATTTTCACTCCGCGTCCGAAATATCCATACCAATATCCGTTCCAATCGGTGTTTACACCAAGCGCAGGCGGCCATGATGCCGGCCATGAACTCGGATCATTACTATTCGCAATTGAAGAATTATTTGCATTCGCATAACCCGGCAGTGGTTCAACGCCCCATAGTTCATTCATCTCCGGATTCTTATCCATTTCTTCCCTGTAACTGGTTTCGACCGAAGTGATGATAATATTTCGTCCCAGCATATCGATAATTTTATATTTTGCTCCAATCATGAATGTAAAACCATCTAAATTTCTATGACCGGTTCCTTTCGGCCACTCAAAGTGCGGAGCGCTGGTTGAACCATCCCAATTCGATATTTCTCCATTATTTAAGATTATCGTCCGGACTAAATTATTGTCCAACAAAAGAGTTTTCCGATTGGCAAAATTTCCTTTCTGATCATCCCGATCACGTTGGATGTAATCCGGTACTTGCCCTATCAAGAAAATTGAATTTGCTAATAGTAACAGAATAATAAATTTGAAATTCATGTTTCCTCATGTTTTGCACGTTCAATGAATACTGTGATTGCTACAGTAAATAATTCTTGTAATTGATTGATTACGATACAATGGAAGTGCTTGTATCCCCCTGCGATTTTTTCATTTTATAATACGTCGATATTGATTCTAGCAATGAAAATACAATAGCCCAGACCAAAAGTCTTTCGGTCT
>JALNZH010000290.1 GCA_023229405.1 Bacteroidota bacterium | reverse complement strand
GAAGGCATCCCTATCGGGAGACGCATCCTTTCCCGCAGGGATTCCTTCGGAACAAACAGCAAAGGATTTGCTCAGGATGACCGCTGTTTCTGCGCCGCGTCGAACCATTTTTACCTTTTTGAGTAACATCAGTAATTAATCATAAGGAGATCATGAAAAATTTCATCATTGTCGTATTTGTCTCTTCGTTGCTTTTTGCACAGCAGAAACAAATCACCATCCTTCATTGGAACGATTTTCACGCGCAGAATCTGCCGTTCCAGGTAAAGTCCAAAAACAAAGCGACAAATACCGATACAACTTTTTTCGTCGGTGGAAGTGCTACGATGGCGGCGTATCTCAAGAAATATTCGGTAGAATCTCCTAACGTGCTGACGCTGAACTGCGGCGACGACTTCCAGGGAAGCCCGATCTCCTCCATTACTAAAGGCAAATCGCAGATGGAATTGATGACACTCTTAAAACCCGACGCTATGGAATTAGGCAATCATGAATTTGATTATGGCAGAACTCAGCTGAGCGGATATTTCAGTGCTGCCCCATTCCCGATTCTTGGGGCAAATATTATGGATGCTTCCGCTGGAACGTCGTTTGCACGACCGTACATCATTAAAATAATTGATGGCGTTTCCATCGGTATTATCGGATTGATGTCTCCGGAGCTTTCCACACTCTCTATTCCCGAGAATGTAATGAACTTGAGGGTGGCAAATCCTGCAGCCACGGTAAATGCCATCGTTCCGGAATTAAAAAAGCAGCATGTTGACGTGATTATCGCATTATCGCACATGGGCGTACAGGAAGATTCCCTGCTGGCATTACAATCACCGGATCTCGATGTGATTGTGGGTGGTCACAGCCATACGCCGTTGTTCCGTCCAAAAAATGTCAACGGCGTGTTGATTACGCAGGCCGGCGCGCGCGGACGGTGGCTGGGAAAAATTGCACTCACTGTCGATGTGACAAAAGACACGGTACTCCGTGCATTTGCAGAATTGATTGAATGCCGTTCAGCCGATCTCCCGCCGGATTCTGCGGTGGCAGCAAAAGTGAATGCACTGGAACAACTCGCAGCAAAAGAAATGAATGAAGAGATCGGCGAGTTAAAGAGCGATTGGAAACGGGGTCGAGGAGAAAGCAATATCGGAAACTGGATAACCGATGCTTTGCGCAGTTATGCCGGCACCGATATCGCAGTACAGAACAGCGGCGGCATCCGAAAAGAGCTGCTTGCGGGAAAAATTCTGGTTCGTGACCTTTGGGAGATCAGTCCGTTCGGCAATACGCTGGTCACCTTTTCGGTGGATGGGGGTACATTGAGGAAAATGGTGCAGCATCAATTATCCATCAACGATGATTTCTGTCAGACTTCCGGATTAAAAATTGTATACCGCACTGTGAACGGTTCCAGACTTTTGCACAATCTGAAAGTAAACAACCTTCTTGTGAAGGATGCAGCTTCGTATTCTATCGTCACCAATAATTATGTCGCGGCACAATCCAAAAAATATTTTGGGATAGAACTTTTGCCAGAACACATACACCAATTGCAAGTGACGGATCGCGATGTACTGATCGAAACGGTTCGCAAACAGAAAACAATCAATTCCATTATTGAAGGCAGGATGAAAGAGGCGGAAGAATGAAATTGGTTGCCCTCATGTGTACGGCGGCAATGGTACTTTCAGTGAATGGTTGTAAAGATACAACGGCAGGTACTGTTACCAACATTGATGCGATTGTCTTCCCTGCATCGAAAGTGAGTTACAACACAACAATTCAGCCGTTATTCAATATCGGTTGCGCAATGGATGATTGTCATAGTGCGAAGAGCAAAAAAGGAAATTTAGATCTTTCCGATTATTATGGCCTTAAACAACGTTCGTATGATGTCGTCATCGCTTACGATACGCTCGGCAGCAAACTGATTTGGTATATTGACGGCAGGCAGCCTTCGGCGCAATGGCACCGTCCTTTAAATCCCAATCATGTTCAAGGTTTTAAAACGTGGATTATGGAAGGCGCGACCAAAGAGTATTGAGCGTCAGAGTAATGTGGGGTCAGACAAATCGTGGATGATGGTGACGATGATCTTTCTCTGTCCGAAATACAGCGTCGAAACGGATGCTTCCAGCAGAAGATACGCACCGTCCTTCTTCATTCCATAAAATTGATACACTTGCGGCGCATAGTTCCCTTCAACACGCGTACGGGTATAATCTAACATACGCTGACTATCCTCCGGTGCCTGGAATTCCGAAACATGGCGGCCGATAATCTCGACTGCCGATGAATATCCGTATAATCGAATAAATGCGGTATTAATAAATGCTACCCGTTCATTCTCTTCGATAAAAACTGCGTCACGAAATGCATCCATCACATTCGTCAGCCAATCAAGCGAATCCTGCAGAGAATCGGTGGTCAGTTTGCTTAAGGTAATATCGTGTGTTTCGCAAAGAATGGCGGAACTGTCCAATACTGATTGCCGCACTGTCGTTTCCATCCACCGCCACGATCCGGACGAATGTTTCATTCGGTATTGCACCACGAATTTATTTTCTTCTATACTCAATCCAGAGATCAACGTACGAACTGTCTCCTGTTCATCGCTATGGATAAAAGAAAATAAATCTTTTCCGATCAGTTCCGTTGCAGGCACACCGAGAAAAGAATTTCCAGCAGGTGTCGTAAATAGACATTTCCCGGTTCGATCAATCACATACACAATACATTGATCAGAATTCACTAGCTCTTGAAGCTGGAGAGCATACGGATGATCAGTAAACCGGAGAGTCGTTTGAGAAGGCATGTTATTTTTTCAGTAATCGCAACAAATCTTCTTCCTGCGATGTAGTTGGATTTTCGACGATTCTTCCCAGTTCCTGTTCTCCTCTGAAGACGATCAATGTCGGAACTTTTACGACGCGATATTTTTGCGTGGTACCGTCAACACTTTTTTTGGAACGATCAACTCCAAAGACAACAATTTTGTCGTTGGACAGTTGCAGCGCATCGAAGATTTTAAATTGTTTCGGTAATTCCCGTTTCGAATCGCCGCACCATGTTCCAACGATCATCACGACATGAACATCGTTCATCAACGGCGCAAGGCGGTTCACTACGGCACTATCATACCGATACGCACTGTAATTCGTTGTGAACCATGAAAAATCCGGATTTTCTTCAAGAACTTCCCGATCAAATACGCCTTTCAGAACTTTCGTTCCGGTAACTTCGGTTTCAATGGTGTACGATAGTGGGGCGCAACTCAGTAACATTATGGTATATAGCAGCGCAGTGATGAACAAAATTCTAACGGTCATGTTCTTTCCCTTTGACTAATCGAATATCGCTTCCCCAGAAGAGTTTCGCCCTGAGCACGTCATAATAACTCCGGTTCTTCTGTCTGATAAGTTTTACCACATGATCCGCCTTCGATACGATAATATTCAACGGCGGTGTGTATGTTGTTTCTAATTGTCCATCCGCAGTCACCCGCGCTTCGTTCGAAAGATGCTCTACTGAAATGCGGATTGTGCTCGATTCCGGAACGATCACCGTCCGCGCAGAAAGAGAATGCGGAGAAACCGGCTGAACGATAATAACACCCGTGGTCGGGGCAACAATCGGTCCTCCCGCTGCAAGCGAATATGCGGTCGAACCGGTCGGTGTTGCAAGTATCACACCGTCGCCGGAATAATTGACTAAATAATCGTCATCCACGTATATGGAAATATTGATAATCCGTGACGAACTGCTATTGTCGATCACGACATCGTTCAATGCAAAGAACTCTGTCAATTCATTTTCCACTCTCCCCTTCAGCAGCATACGCTCTTCGATGCTATGCTCACCGCGGATAATGTTCTGAATAATCACATCCATTTCTGCCAGAGATACTTCCGCCATAAATCCGAGTTTACCGAGATTGACTCCGAGAATAGGTACTTCAGCCCTGCCCACCATACGCGCTGCCGAAAGAATTGTGCCGTCTCCACCGAAGGCAACAATGCAGTTGCTGTTGGAGACAAGTTCGGCAGAAGGGAGAAATTGATGATGGGAAACTGCACCACCGAGCAACGGCGCCAGAATATTTTCCAAGTCTGCATGAAGAATAATTTCTGCGCTATATTTCTTCCCCAGTCTCAGTAGTGCGCCGACAGCATCGGCAAGGGAATCTTTCGTATTGTTTCCAATGACTCCAAAGGTCATTTCGGTTCTTTCGATTTTTCATCAACATAGTTCAGTTTTAACTCGCTGATGACAGTGGTGAAGAATTTCTCTTCGTCGGACGAAAGATTCCCTTTCGTCTTCTCTTTCAGCATATCCAGCATCTCGATCGTCATTTCCGCCTGGTCAAGATGCCGATCCAGCGCGTCCGTCGCCGGGTTTTTAATTTTTCCCATGTGCATTAATGCCGCACCATGGAGTGAAGAAATTAATTGGACGAACAGCATTTGTTGTTTTTCGTTGGCACTCATATTTTCTTTCGATGATTGACGGTTGATCGTTCCCATAATTTCGCATATTTCGTGAAGACATATGCCGATGAGAATACCGCAAGCAAGAATCCCTGCACTCCGTCCATAAAACCGAGACGGAAGAAGTACATTCTCATAAATTGCCACCAGGGACGAATGATGACATCCGTAAGTTTGAAATTTTTTCCCTTCTTCTCAAGTCCTTCGGTCGCCAGTGTTGTATACCGGTTGAATTTTTGAAAATAGTGATAAATATTCGGATCGGTAAAATGGAGCAGATCGTGTTGCAATTCCCCTACGGTTCCGTTAATTTCCAGTCCTTCATGAACTGCAACATTATTGAACCGCGCAATCTGTTTATTGAACAACCGTGCCACTCGACCCGGATACCAACCGGA
>JALNZH010000289.1 GCA_023229405.1 Bacteroidota bacterium | reverse complement strand
TTTCATTCCTTGTTCTGTGTAACACATCAGGAATAATGCTGACCGACTGTAGTTCACGGATGGAGCGTTGTGACAAAACCTCAAACTCGCGGATTGATTCGATCGTATCTCCCCAAAATTCAATCCTGACGGGATGCTCGCCGATAAATGGAAAAATATCCAGTATTCCGCCACGCACGGCGATGTCGCCGTATGTTTCAACGAACTGTTTCCGTTCGAAACCGTATTCCGTCAAGACACTGAGCAGCTGTTCGAACGGATGATCGGTTTTTGCAGAAAGTTCCACAATAGATTTGGAAAACTCCATCCGATCCGGCACACTGAATCCCAGTGCCGACACATGCGTGATATAAATCGCCGGGACATTCGCCTGCAGCGATTTCATAGTTTCAATTTGCGACAATGGCGCTGTAACATCCAAAGCTTGTGAGGCGTGTTGCGGTTCAACGATGCAGAGTTTTACATTCGCATCGCCAACAATCGTTGCACAGTCGTCCCGCAGTCGCTCTGCCCGCTCGTGTTCATCCAACACAATCAGCACCTGACCGTTCGACTGTCGGAAGAGCGATACCGCAATAAATGCCCACAGCGATCCGGCAATACCATGCAGAATTGCGGGATTCTCCGCAGAAACATTAAGCGAAGTTAGTTTCTGAAAATGGGGCGAATCAAAGATGGTGGAAGTAATATCAGTTGCCATAATGTTCGGTGATCGATCATTTAAAACAGAGCATCCCCTGCCGACGGGTCAGGAAAGACTAGTCAGCACGGGTAACAAAGGTAAAAAGAAAAGTTGAAAGGACAAAGGTTTTCGTTTACATTACCTCCCGACAAATCTGCGCCACCGTCAAATTCCTTGATAAAAAATTCCGAAGCAGCACAGAATGAAATTTGATATTACACTCCTTACCGCAGAACACTATCTCCATCCTGAACGGCCCGATTGGTATGTTCAGCAAATTCTGCAGGAAGATCAATTGGTACGGGATGCGTTGGAACGAAAAGGACTTCGGGTTCATCGTATCGATTGGACAAACAAAGCATTCGTTTGGAGCGATACCACGGCTCTCCTTTTTCGTGCCGTGTGGGATTACACAAATCGGTATGATGAGTTCATCGCATTTTTACACATGGCCGCCGAACGCGCGCAATTAATCAATCCAGTGAAAACCATCCTCTGGAATCTTGATAAACATTATCTGCGTGATCTCCATTCCCGCGGCATCTCTATTCCGGAAACTATTTATATAGAGCGTTATTCATCTGCACCGCTCCGAGAAGTTTACAACCATTCCGGTTTCGCCGAAGCAATCCTAAAACCAGCCATGTCAGCCGGTGCGCGGCATACATATCGATTAACAAAACTTACTATTTCCGAATACGAAGGAGTATTTCGCGAGTTGATCGCTCAGGAAGCAATGATGCTGCAGCCATTTCTTCACTCCGTTCTATCGCACGGGGAGATCTCTCTGGTGATTATTGGCGGAAAATATACTCATGCAATCCAGAAGAGAGTAACACAGGGGGATTTCCGCGTGCAGGATGATTTTGGCGGAAGTGTGCACGCGTATGAACCAACGCCTGAAGAGATTACGCTCGCTGAACAGACCGTTAACGCCTGCACTCCTCTTCCGGCATATGCCCGCGTTGATTTGTTGCGTGACGATACGAACACTCCGGTTGTCTCAGAGCTTGAAGCGATTGAGCCGGAGTTATGGTTCCGATTTTTTCCCACCGCTGCGGACCGACTTGCCGAAGTAATTAATGACATACTCTGATCTTCTGACGTGCCATCAATCCTTCAAAATACTGTACTGCTTTCCTCATCTCTTCCCCCTATATTCACCTTTAATGAATTAAAGGAACACGTATGAGCTTCATAAAAAATTCTACGATTCTCATCACGGGCGGCGCTTCCGGAATCGGCAAGCTGATGGGATCGATGGCAATCGATAAGGGATGCCACGTGCTGATTATTTGGGATGTGAATCAACAATTGTTAGAGCAAACCGTTGCCGAATTTTCAGACCGGCTTAAGAGCGTTCAAGGATATCTTGTGGATGTGTCAAATACGGAACAGATCCACACCGCAGCGCAACGGACAATTGAAGGCAACGGAAAGGTTGACATCCTGATTAACAACGCTGGAATAGTTGTTGGAAAATATTTCCATGAACACACGCATTCAGACATCGACCGGACAATGTCGATTAATACCGATGCGCAGATGCACGTCACTCTGGAATTCCTGCCGGGAATGATTAAACGCAACAGCGGGCATATTGTGAACATCTCGTCTGCCGCAGGGATGGTAGGGAATCCGAAAATGTCGGTCTATGCCGCAAGTAAATGGGCGGTCATCGGCTGGTCGGATTCGCTTCGTCTGGAAATGCAAAAGCTTGGCTGCGACATTAAGGTAACCTGCGTTACGCCGTATTACATCAGCACTGGAATGTTTTACGGCGTTAAAACATCGTTCTTTGTTCCGATTAACAAACCGGAAGCGGCGGTGCAAAAGATTTTGACAGGAATTGAGAAGAATGCACTCTATGTGCGGATGCCGTTGATCGTGTACACGCTGCAATTCTTTAAAGGCATTCTTCCCACCCGATGGTTCGACATAATTGTAGGACAGTTCCTGAAGGTTTATCATACGATGGATGAGTTCATTGGAAGAACATAAGATCGCTAACAGGACAATCATTTCTGATTGTCTACAATAGAAACTAGATAATTTTCGTCGTAAACTTACTCATGATTATTCAAGAGAGTATTACCGCACAGCGGACATTTTTTAATTCAGGCAAGACCAGGGAGATTGAATTCCGCCTGACACAATTGTTGAACTTCGAGCGTGCGTTGAAGCAAAGCGAACAACTGCTGTTCGACGCTATCGATGTGGACTTGAGAAAATCCCGGTATGATACCTTTACGTCTGAACTCTCCTTGGTGTACCGTGAACTGTCGTTTATGACGAAGAACATCAAACGGTGGAGCAAAAAGCAGCGGGTCCGGACAAATCTGGTGAATTTTCCCGCACGAAGTTACTTGCTTCCGGAACCGTACGGAGTGACATATATTGCCGGTGCATGGAATTATCCCTATCAATTGACGCTTATACCGTTGATCGACGCACTTGCAGCCGGAAATACAGCAATCGTAAAACCGAGCGAAGTTGCGCCACACACTTCTGCAGTGATGGCGTCAATCATTAATGCCACCTTTGCTCCGGAATATTGTTATGCCGTTGAAGGGGGGGCCGAAATAGCAAAAGAAATTCTTGAGCAACGGTTTGACTATATTTTTTTTACTGGTGGATCAAAAATCGGCAAAATCGTATATGAAGCTGCGGCAAAACATCTTACTCCGGTAACACTGGAACTCGGCGGTAAAAATCCCGCGTTCGTACTTCCGGATTGCGATATTGCGACGAGTGCAAAACGGATAGTCTGGGGGAAATTATTAAACTCGGGACAAACCTGCGTCGCGGTCGATTATCTGCTGGTCCATTCTTCTATTGAACAACAGCTGTTGAAGGAAATGCAAACTGTTTTGGAACAGCATTATCCGAAAAATGCTGTCGCAGAAAATTATATGGCCATCGTCAACGAACATCATGTTGATCGAATCACGCGGTTGATTGATCAGAAAAAAGTGTTTTGCGGAGGGACGGTGGACCGGAAGAATCGGTTCATTGCTCCGACCATTCTACACAATGTAACATTCGACGATGAAGTGATGAAGGAAGAAATATTCGGTCCATTGCTGCCGGTTGTACGATACGATGATCTGAATGAAGCAATCAATCTGGTAAAACAATATCCCAAGCCATTGTCGTTGTATGTGTTTGGTTCGAACAATGGTGAGAAAGACCGGTTGTTTCATGAACTGTCGTTCGGCGGCGGATCACAGAACGATGCAGTGATGTACTTTGTAAACGATCATCTTCCTCTCGGTGGAGTCGGCGCCAGTGGGATGGGTGCCTATCATGGATTCGAAGGATTTAAAACATTTTCCCATTACAAAGCGATTATGGAAAAACCAACCTGGCTGGAGTTCTGGTTTTTAAAAGTGCCGCCGTACCGGGAATGGAAACTGAAGATCCTTCGGTTTCTGATTGAAAAACTGTAGAATAAAAACGCCGTTCAATTGAACGATGTTCGTGTTATACAACCTCTGTTTCACATTACTGCCGCCATGAATATTTTCTCTTCAACCTGTCAACAACTCCTCTGATTGAGCGTTCTTCGTTCCCGCCGAGACGAAGAATCGGGACAGAGAATGTTCCATTCGTGATAGTGATACCTTCAGTAGTATTATTAAGGTTCTTTCCGGTTCCACTGAATGTTCCTGTCATCACGGAATCATTGAACGAAGTAATCACAGCTGTGGCTTCTAAGAAAATAAATAACGTAGAGTTCGCGTCTTTAACCTGAGGATTGATATTCTTTTCGTAAATAATTTGAACTTTATTCCCGCCGGACGGATAGTAATATGTTCCAGCAATCAGCGACGTAGCATAGACGAATTCCGCCTCAAACAGATCGATTTTTGTTGGAGAATGCACTTTTATTGCCGTCAACGTGGTGGAGCCAAACCGTTGAACCGCCCCCACTCCGTCTCCAAAAGGAATAGTCACAGTAGAAAGCGATACTCTTCCGCTGATGGAGACATCTCCGGTGGATGAAGAAAATGACAGTGATCCGGGTTTCAGAAATGAGATAGTATTCACCACCGTGATGGTAACCGACACTGTTCTTTCTGCGGTTGAACCTTCTCGGATGGTGAGGACTGTTGTTCCCGGAGCAATTCCTACAATGATCAATTTACTGCCATTGACTGTGACTTCAACGACTCCTGGATTGGAATTACTAATCAGAGACTTCTGAA
>JALNZH010000288.1 GCA_023229405.1 Bacteroidota bacterium | reverse complement strand
AGACCGTAATTCGCCAACACCGGAACGAGTCCCGGTTCCACAAACAACCCAGCCGCTGCCGAAAGAATAAAATAACCGTGCGCCACTCGCTTATCAAAGATCGAGCGTCTTGCAAGATCATCATCCATATGAGCATAAAAATGGTCGCCACTCAAATCGGCAAATTTCTCAATATCTTCCAGAGTAATCACTCTTGTTTTGGTCAATAAAGAATCGCCGATCACCAGATCGTCGAAATATTTTTTGAACGGGTGAATTCCGTCAGTATGTGTTTTACCTCCGACGGTGTATTCGCCATAGATAGCAGCAAGCGTTGTTGGAGAACCTTGTAATGCTGTTCGCTGCATATAATGCAGTACGCTTCGAATACCTCCAAGTTCTTCCCCCCCACCGGCGCGTCCCGGTCCGCCATGAACCATTTGCGGCATCGGTGAGCCATGTCCGGTAGACTCTTTTGCACAGTACCGGTTGAGTATCAGAATTCTTCCGTGATACGGTGCAATACCCAGGGCGAACATCTTACAGAATGCATCGTTGTTCGAGAAAAAAGATCCCACCAGACTACCACGCCCGCGGCGCACCAGATTAATCGCGTCATCCATATTCGCGTATCCCATTACCGTACTGACAGGGCCGAAAGCTTCAATATCATGCGGTTCACTGGATGCCGATGGTTGAGAACAATACATTAGCGTCGGACGAAAAAATGCGCCATGTTCCAACGAGTGTCCGTTTTGTTTCAATTCGACATTCGATTCAAATACTTTTTCACTTGTCCGTGACAACTCCTTCACTCGTTCTACAACTTCTGCTTGTTGATGTTTGTCGACCAGCGGTCCCATTCGCACCTCATCAAGGATCGGATCTCCGATTACAACACCTGCTAATCGTTTCTGCAATGCAGTAATCACATCCTGAACCCTATCGTTCGGAACAATAATTCTGCGGATCGCCGTACATCGCTGTCCCGCTTTTGTGGTTAATTCTCTCACCACTTCCTTTACAAATAAAGAAAATTCTTCAGAATCTGGCGCTGCATCTTCTCCCAATACGCAACAATTGAGCGAATCAGTTTCCATATTGAAGCGAATGGAATGTTCAATAATATTCTTGTGTTGGCGCAGTTTTGCTCCCGTAGAATGAGAACCAGTAAACGTCACAACATCCTGCAGGGATAAATGATCGAATAAATTCCCGACACTTCCACAAATAATCTGCAAAGAACCTTCCGGAAGAATCTTCGATGCTATGATCACTTCCGCGACTTTTTGAGCCACATAACTGGTGGAAGTCGCCGGTTTGATAATGCACGGCATGCCTGCCAGAAACGAAGGCGCAAATTTTTCCAACATTCCCCAAACTGGAAAATTGAACGCGTTGATATGCACGGAAACACCTTCTAATGGCACACAAATATGACGTCCGACAAAGGTTCCCCCTTTCGACAATACTTCTGTGCCGCCGTCGATAAACACCGTCTGATTCGGAAGTTCCTTTCGCCCTTTACTCGCATACGCGAAGAGCGTTCCGAAGCCTCCGTCAATATCAAACCAGGAATCGTTTTTTGTTGCGCCGGTGAAATATGATAATTTATAAAAGAGTTCTTTCCGTTCAGTCAGATGTTTTGCCAATTCCTTCAGCATTAATGCTCGCTGATGAAAGGTATATTTTCTGATATTGATCCCCCCGACCGTCCGGCCGTATTCCAGCATCTGATTAAAATTGATGCCACTACTGTCCGCTTCATAAATCTGTTCGCCTGTTACAGCACTCTTCAGCGGCGTCGGCACTCCGGATCCTTCGATCCACTGTCCGTATGCATATGAAGGTAATTTCATAATTTCTTTTCCTCTTCCTTCCACGGTTGGTACAAACTCTCTTGGGCCTTTCGATTTTTCGGTACACTCCGCAGCGGTTTCACCGGTTTCATCGAAGTGCGAAGATCATCCGGGAGGATCTGATACAACTTTGTTCCCTTCGTTTTCCACTCAAGCATCTCATCCGACACTTGCTTCACTATCTTAGCAGGATTTCCAACAACAACAGATCGAGGTGGAATTATCATCTCAGCAGGAACAAATGTTAACGCCCCGATAATCGATCCATCGCCAACATCAGCGTTGTCCATCACCACAGCATTCATACCGACAAGAACGTTCTCTCCTATATTTGCACCATGAATTATTGCGCCGTGTCCGATATGTGCATTCCGTTTCAGAATAATCGATTTCCCGGGGAAGACATGGATCACACATGTTTCCTGGATATTGCAGCCATCATTAATAATGATCCCTCCCCAATCGCCGCGAATCACGGCAGACGGACCCACATAGACATCCTTACCAATAATCACATTCCCAATTATGGTTGACTGAGGATGAATGAATGCGGATGTATCAATGACTGGAATAAAGCCTTTGAAAGAATAAATGTTTTTCATATCTCAGGATGTTCAAGATTGCATGATTATCAACATTGGTGAGCATTTTTTATCTTAACGCGTTCTCAAAAACACTTACTCGTTGCCATTGCCATTTCGATCTCGCTTTAGCAGGAGAGAAATCTCGGTTTTGATTTCAATTTAAGCTTGTTCAAAATAATTACAGAAAATTGGGAAACACATACTCTTTTCTTTTCTTGTCGGAGTTCCAAAGGAATGCCGTACACGAATTGATCATTTCAAGGCGGCACAAGAAAAGAAGCAAATGTCCCGCTCTGAGGGATGTCGCTCAAAATGAAAAGAACGACAGCAACCTCATAAATATTTTTTAACGCGCGCAATGAATCCCGTTCGCTCATGCCCATAGATGGCGCTCATTGTGCCATGAATAAGTGCCGTCATGATTTCAGACCCCCACTGTTTCTCCCCCTTGGCAGAAGAAGAAAAATCACGCTCAATCCTCCAAAAATTCGCTCCCTCCCACATCATTGCGCTAGCAATATTAACTCATGGGGCTTACGTCATATATTTTGTAAAATTCTATTTTAATTGACATGTTTTGATCGATTTTATACTCAAAGAGCCTTTGTTTTGGATAGCGATGACTTAAAAACAGATACGAACTTCCTCACTCGACCGTTCGGGTCTTCGTTCGGAATGCCATAAAAACCATGGGTGAGAGCATTCCTACTTCAATTTTGCAATCTTGAAAAACTTGTAATTATATAATGATCAGATTTTTTCAATGATAACAGCCATTCCTTGTCCCACCCCGATGCACATCGTACAAAGTGCATACTTCCCACCATGTTCCTGCAACTCAAATGCGGAAGTTGTGATCAGCCGCGCACCGGACATTCCTAGAGGATGACCGAGAGCGATAGCACCGCCGTTAGGATTTACCCGGGAATCATTATCTGGCAGCCCCAGACCCCGCATTACAGCAAGACACTGTACTGCAAAAGCTTCATTCATCTCAATCACAGACATATCGGCAATCGTTAGTCCCGCTTTTGCCAGAACTTTTTTTGTCGCCGGCAGTGGTCCAATTCCCATAACTCTCGGTTCAACTCCAACCACTGCTGAAGTACTATAACGGGCAATCGGATGAAGTCCGTATTTTTTCACGGATTCTTCTGACGCAAGAATTAATGCACATGCACCATCATTCAATCCAGAAGAATTCCCTGCGGTCACACTCCCTTTCCCATCCGTTCGAAATACTGGATTCAGTTTGGCAAGTTTTTCCATCGTAGTATCAGGCTTCGGAAATTCATCATCGCCGATAACAATGGTTTCTTTTTTTGTCTGAATTTCGATGGTAATAATTTCCCTGAAGAACCGCTGGCTGGAGATGGAATGTTTCGCCTTTTGTTGGGACCAATACGCAAACATATCCTGATCTTCCCTTGAAATTCCATACTGTTCCGCAACATTCTCAGCTGTCTGTCCCATAGAATCAACGCCATATAATTCTTTCATCTTTGGATTAGCAAATCTCCAACCCAATGCGGTGTCAACCATTTCCGGCGCACGCGAAAATGCTTCGGATGGTTTTGCCATTACGTATGGTGCACGGGACATACTCTCCACTCCTCCAGCGATATACAAATCTCCATCACCGACACGGATCTTATTTGCGGCATTTGCCACAGCACTCATTCCCGATGCACACAATCGGTTTACCGTTTCCGCCGGAACGGAAGCAGGAAGTCCCGCCAACAAAGAAGACATCCTTGCTACGTTGCGGTTATCTTCACCTGCTTGATTAGCACAGCCGAAGATTACTTCATCATACGCTGTTGGATCAATAGCAGAATTGCGTTCAATGATACGCCGGATAACGATTGCGGCCAAATCATCCGGACGGACGGATGATAATGCACCGCCATATTTTCCGATCGGGGTACGCAAAGCGTCAACGATATAGACTGGTTTCATAAAGTTAGAAGGCTTTAAAATATTCGAATGCCTGTCGGCAGGAATCGCAAAAATAATATGCTTTACATGCGGTGGAGCCAAATTCGCTTTTTAAATGCGTGTTTTTTGAATTACATTGCGGACAAAGAACAGTCGGCAATTGAATTTGTAATACGGGTGATTGCTGGACGCTGTGTGGAGGAGCGATTCCGTAGTGTTTCAACTTTGCTTTCGTCCTGTCATCAATCCAATCGGTCGTCCATGCGGGCGAAAAAACGGTGTGAATTGTTACTTGTGAAATACCATGATCACTCAATACCTGCCGGATTTCATCTTCAATCATCTTCATGGCAGGGCATCCAGAATATGTGGGCGTGATGGTTACCGATACTTGATCATTAACCATCGAAACATCACGGACGATGCCTAATTCAATGATGTTAATGACAGGAACTTCCGGATCGTTGATCGTGGAAAGAAGAGTTCGGAGTGATTGAACGGTATGTCGGCTGGTTGCGCTCATTGTTTTAAAGGGGTCAGACGCAATGAC
>JALNZH010000006.1 GCA_023229405.1 Bacteroidota bacterium | reverse complement strand
ATAAATAGTTACTTCCTCAACCACTCCTCTTTTAATTTCTCCAGTACATTTTGTTCAAACCGTGGATTGTTGTAATACCCTTGTTCCAGCCGTTGACGTAGCGCTTCATAAATCGTCACCGCACACGCAACGGAGACATTCAAACTCTGTATCATCCCCATCATTGGAATATAGACAGTGGCGTCCGCAAGATCCGCCGCTTCATCTGTTACGCCGGCGTGTTCATTGCCGAACACGAACGCTGTCGGTTTCGACAGATCGAACTGATAAAGCTGTTTCGCATTCTCATCTAGTCTCGTCGCAAGAATTTGAAATCCTTCGCTACGCAGTTGGGCGTAACATTCCGCAACGGATGGAAATTTTCTTCTGCTGATCCATTTATTGGCGCTGGAAGAACTTTTGCTTCCAATCTTGGGATATTTTGCCGACGTGTAGATGAGATTCACTTCGGGAATTCCTACCGCATCGGATGACCGAAGCATGGCACTGACATTGTGCGGATCATGAATATTCTCCATAACCACCGTCAGATCCGGTTGCCGCTGTTCCAGCACTTTGAAGATTTTGTTTTTTCGCCGTTCAAGTTTCATTCGTCTGTTGTCATACACATGGCAGATCAAGCATTCATGCTCGTCCGGTGGAATGTTACTATTTGGAAATGTTATTCGCTGACAATAATCGGCTCCCCTTTATCAGAATCTCGCTGCAGAATCAGAATCGCTGTGATCACGCAGATTGCGCCGACGATTTGCACCGGACCCATTGTGCCGTCCAGGAACATCCATTCGGAAACGATCGCCACCACCGGTTCCAGCGTACTAACGATGATTGCTTTGCTGGACTGGATGTGATGTAATCCGTAATAATACAATGTGTATGGAATCAAAATGGAGATCAATGCAATCACGCCGAAGACTCTCCAGTCCTCCACCGTATAGTGCGCTTGCAGAATATCCATCGGCGTATTAATACAACTCCAGAAGAGTGTCGCCGCCCCTAATAGATAGATTAACCCTGTCCAGATGGAATATTTTTGCGTCAGAGACTTTCCACTGATGGTAAAGATGGAAAAGGATACGGCAGCGAGCAACGCAAAAATAATTCCGTGTATTGTCCCCTTAAGAATTTCGGCATTATACGCGCCGATCGCCAGAACAATGCCTCCGATCGACAGCACAAGCGATGTCACTTTCGCAACGCTAAGATGTTCTTTCTGGAACAACACAGTATAGATCATCACCATCACAGGAGCGGAATATTGCACAAGAATTGCGGTGGAAACATTTGTCTCTTTGATCGCCGCATAATAAAAATAATTCGATCCGGCAACGCCCAGAATACCAACAATCAGGATATGCGGAATATCTTTCAGGTTAAAACGGAGTAAGGAACGGTTGGTAAAGAGAAAAAACAGGAACATCAAGGCGAACGAGAGCGTTACTCGCATCTGTACAAGAATCAATGGTTCGTACGCTTTGTTGAAGAACGATTTTGCCACAGAGGCCGCTACTCCCCACATGACTGCCGCAAGGGAGATTGCGATATACCCTTTAAGTTGCTTCATTTAATGGGACTTTCCCCTGACTCATCTGCCTTCACACGGTAATATTCCGCAAGGTCTGTTTCCCCGATGGCATGGTGAAGTACGGCAAGCCGCAACGCAATATTCTTGCTGTTGGGAACAAAATCGTATCCAATTTTTAAGAACTCGATCAGCATTTTTGCGGGAGGAATATCAAGATCGGGATTGTAACAATCGCAGGCATCGAGATACGGATCCAGTTCGCTCGGACGGATTGCGGCAGCTTTTTGATAATAACTGACCGCCAGTTCAAAATTATCTTTTTTGCCGAATAAGACTTCGAAGATGCTGGCCAGCCACATATACACATCGTAGGCAAGATGCCGAAACTGACGGGCAAGTTTTTCTCCAAACAGAATCAACTCATCACTGCCGAGAGAATCGTTCCAAAACAGTACCCGATACAGTTCAACATCATCGATCCCTTGCTTCAATGCATCATCAAACGCATCAAACAGTTCGTTGAAATTCTTCGACTCATTAAAGATATGCCGTATTTCCGTACGAGAAAGCATCACCGCTCTTGATTTATACGATAGAAAAATAACGAATGCTCACCGGAGAAGCAATAATGAGAATTGACAAGAAAAGTATCAGGTGTTTCACCCTTAACACCATTCAATCAAAACACGGTGCACAATTACTATTTTTGCAGAATCATTTTTTTAGTAGAGACGAAATCCCCTGCCCTCAATTGAAATAGATAAACGCCGCTGGACAATAGTGAAGCGTTCCAAACCGTTTGATACGTTCCCGGAGAAAGCTCCCCTTCAACAAGCGTTGCCACTCCCCTCCCGATTAAATCATACACGTTCAATGTAACAAAACCAGCCTGTTGTACAGTGAATATAAACCTTGTGGATGGATTGAATGGATTTGGATAATTTTGATCGAGAAATATTTCTTGGGGTATTTTTAGTTTTGATTCAACGGGTACGATCGACGTAACCGTCAGGAATGGCATATACGAAACTCTTCCCAGCGATGAGATATCACTACTGTCAAAAATTACCCGGGCAACAGAATTCGAATCATTCGTTCCCCAATAATTATTCTCCGCACTAATCGGACCGGGACTGTTGTTATAGAGGGCAAAAACCGTATCACGATTCCGGTTATTTATGAAAACATTCCTTCCATCATCGGTCGAATCATCGTTGGCGAGATTCCCCAGATTCGGCGTAGCATTCCCGAGTATCGTAACTCCCCATGAATTGTCAGCGATTTCATTCCCGGCCACAATCGTCTTTTGAACGGAGGGAGAATAACTGTTGAAATTGATTCCGCTCCCGGCAACAATCGGATCGCTGTAGGTGTTTTTAACGATTCTATTATTTCGAATGGATACCTGCAGCGTACTGCTCCCTTGCGAACCAATGGCGATACCATATGCATTATTATGGATATAATTATGTTCGATCACTGCGTTGGATCCCGATCCAGAGAAGAATGCGCTGATGCTGATCCCACCCACTTTTATATTTGGTGTTGTATGATAAATCTCATTGTCCCGAATCATCGGAGAGTTAATTCCCTGTGCACCGATACTGATCTGATTCTTGAATGCCGTCCCTTGAAGATTATTATTAAAGATGATGCAATGTTCAATCTGGGGACTGGACCCGGAATTGATGTTGATGCCGTACTGTGCATTATTATAGATACTGTCGTGGCGTAACACCGCATTCGAGTTAAAGCATTGAATTCCATAATTACCCGATCCGGAAAGTGTACCGGTAATTGTTCCGGTATTCCTCACCGTGGAATATTGCAGCGCGGGACTGGCATTCACAAAATTCAATCCAACCCGTGCATATTCCACTACCACATACTCCATAATACACAGTGAGTCTACCGCAGAATCTTCAAAACGCAGTTCCTGCCAGGTAGAATCACTGCGTGTAAATGTAATCAGGGAATCAGCAGAACCAAGAGCAATACAACCGCCGCGAATTGTAATCCCTTTTCGGTAACTGATCGCTATTTCAGAGCCCTTACGGATCTCCAACAGATCGTTTGGCGCAATAAAAAGGGTATCCTTCACAGTGTACGACGGAAAGATACCTGTCACAATTCCTCCCGAATTGGCGACGAGGGAATCGAAATTCCACCGCACACCGGAATTCGGCGTAGTATAACCGGAAAATGCTGAGTGAACGAAAACGAAAAGGAAAAGAAGAAAGAGAAGAAAATGTTTCATAATGTATTTAAAAACAGGGGATGAATATGTGCTGAACATATTCATCCCCAAGGTGAATGGATTCAGAATTTATTTTTGTACCATCATCTTTTTTGTTGATACAAAGTCCCCCGCTTGAATGCGGTAGAAGTAGACGCCGCTCGAATACTGAGACGCATCCCAGCCCATTGTGTAATGACCTGCCGCCAACTGTTCATTCACCAGTTGTGCAACAACCCTGCCCAAAATGTCATACACAGCAATTCGTACCATGCCGAATCGGGGCAAAGTAAACTCGAACTGCGTTGCAGGATTAAACGGATTTGGATAATTTTGTCCAAGCGAATACTCAACCGGCACTGCGTTCGAAGTATTTGCAATCCCTAAAATAACTCCGGTTCCTCCGCTTTCCTTATAGCGTTTAGCAAATTCCTGAGCATACTGACGCGCAACGGCGCCCGAATGTATTATAAGGGTATTTTCATCATTATCTGTTTCGGCATTTGTGGACCAATTATGACTTCCGGTAATCACCATCGGATCACTATTATCATTAAATGGATCAATCACAGCATATTTATGATGGAAGATACCTTTCACCGTATCGTGCTTCGCCACCATGGCGTCAACTCCAGCGGATTGTAGTGTTAACAAAACACTCCCGGATTGATCGTTAATAATACCCCGGACTTTAATTCCGGCATTTTTCTTTGCAATTAATGCTTGAGCAATATCCGATCGAGTGAAAGACATCACCCCAAAGAAAATATCATTGTCGGCGCTGGAAACTGAGCGAATGATGCCAGATGTTGTACGATCCGTCGGACTGAAGTAACTTTCAATCTTCGTACCATGAACATAGGTTATGTGCGGAGTGTTATCCGACTTAAACGATCCAAACCGTGCTTGAACAGGATTTTTCGTTTCTGTACTGCTGCCGAACATTTCTTCAAATTCTGCGGTATAGATTCGCGCAAGGGATTGATCCTGTATGAAGATCGCATTTTGTGCATCCTTCCTAGTTCCATCGTTGGTAAAATTCCAGGAACCAAAAATCACCCAATCGTCGGTTGCATGAATCGTATCCCTGCCATCCAGCACAAATATTTTATTGTGCATAATTCCGCCGTCGGTACCGGGAATAGTCCTCTTCATCACAGAAATCCCTGCTGACTCAAGCCGGGCAAGCGGGATGGAAGTAGATTTGTTGTCAAACACTACCCGAATTTTTACTCCGCGGTTATGTGCGGCAATAAGAGAATCAGAAATACGATCGGCAACAATTCCGGACGATCCCGAAAAATCATCGTACGAATACGCTGCCATGTCGATGCTTTGTGTTGCACTGCTGATCCGTCCTAATAGTTTATTAAGCAAATCGGTAAGACCGTTTGCAATCGGTTGAAGTCCATACGAAGCATCAACCGAATAATTAAAATAAACATTCATCTGTCCGGAACTTGCGGAAGAAGTGGTTACTTGCGGCACAATAAATGACGTCGCAGCACCTTGATCATTCGCCGACGTAACCTGAAAATAATAAATGCGGCCAGCCTTCAATCCGGTAACGGTAACGGAATGATCGGTCGTCTGCAATGCATTCACGATGGAATCGCCGAGATTTTTCGTAGTCCCAAAATATACAACTGAAGTTCCAGGGAAATACGTGGACCAATTAATGGTAAAACTCGTGTCACTCAACGAAGCAACTACCGGCAATGATGAGATTTGTGGTCCCGGATACAAAGTAATATCGTCATAGGTGCGCGGAATTAATTGGTACGAAGCATTAAACTGACCAACTACCCCGACGATATCAATAAGGCCAACCGGAATAAGCTTGCCGTCGAGCGCAGAACCGAAAGGAATCCGAACGTTTAATTGAGACGATCCATCAGTCACATTATAGGTCGTCCCTGAAGTGCCAACAGAAAACGTTCCAGACTCGACAAACCGAACGGCGGATAATTTCACCAATTGAGCTTCGAACGATTCTGATGACTGGGCAATGGAGATCGCTTTCGGCATCGGAACAATAAGACCTCGTTGAAGAAGCCGCACAGAGTCAGCTGGTGATACTTCCAACAGATTGTTGAATTGTTTTAAAACCCCTTTTACTTCAACTGAATCTCCTTCTAGCAGCGTATCGGATTTCTGATCATAAACCGCAATTCCTGCGGTGAAATCTTGAAGAAAGATCGTCTTGGCCGCTGTTTTGGACGGTTGTCCATAAGTCACGATTCCCCGTACCTTCACCGTATCACCATCCGGATGAGCCCGTGCGATATTAATATCCAGCCATGTTTGCGAAGAGGGAGGATCGATAACATTGATATCGGCAAGTGTTCTTGGCAACAACCGGTACACTCCGTTCCGTTCACCGACAATTCCGACAAGATTTACAGAATCGACAGGAATGGTTGAACCAACAATGTTGGAACCTTTGGCGACATACACCGTCACTGGTCCGAATGCATCACCGGCGGAATAAGCACTATCGACTCCGGAAGCGAACAATCCAACAGCATCAAACTTCACTTTATTCACTCGAATCAATTGTGACTCCACCGATTCATTGATTGTTGTTGAATTAATCTTTTTGGGAGGTGGCAGTTGGTTATTGGAACTGATTCTCACTGTATCGGTAATTGGATCGATTTCCAACAATCCGTTAAAGTCTTTTAGGACTCCGCCAACTTCCCAAATGTCTCCCCTCTTTGCACTGAGGACATAAGTAAAATTAAACACAGCCACGCCTCCTGTGCTGTCTTGAATATATACCGGAGGTGTTCCGAATTCATTTGCGGCTGTAACAATTCCTCGCACACGCATGGACAGTCCGGAACCAACCGCACGTGCTTGTGCAATTGTCAATATACCAACACTGAATGCCATATCGCGTGCCTGCATAACGTTGCCAGCCAGATCTTTAATATTTTGCAGCGTTAGAACGTACGTATCGTTTGCCATCGCAGATGTTATCAACACGATCTTCCCCGGATTAACTCCATCACGGTTCGCCTGTAAAACAGAAACAGATTTTGAGATCAAGAAATTTGATGCCGTCGACGCAACGATTGAATCAATCGGTTCGTTGAAAATAACTTCAATTTGAGTCGTTGAAGAAGACTTCATGGAAAGCACCCATGGAGCAATCACATCAGCACCCGTTGATTTCGGTTCCGTGGGACTTGCAGAATTCTGTGGCTGAGGAGTTCTCGTAACAAAATCGGTAGAATTATTATTCGAATCGAAAGCATTCCCGTCAAACTCCTCTGCTCCGCCGATCCCCATTGTTGCTGTCGTAGAGGATACAGTTGCTTTCCGTTCAACACTGTTGGTATTGGACGGGGCAGGCGCTGATCCCGCACCTTCAAATATTGCCGCTGTGCCATAGCCGACGAAATCAACTAAATTTGGATCCGATAGCGATGTGACGGCAATAGATGCTTTCGAAAGAATGATTTTCCCCGCAGATCCGCCTAACGCCAATCCGCCGATTGCATCGGGCGTCGGTAGTGCAGTTGTCCCTCCCACCCCTTGTGCCTGTTGCACCAGATAATATCCTTTAGGAGCGATTGCACCGCTTAACATCGTTCCGGGAGTTGACGGAAAAACACCGGACGCGCCGCCGGACATATAATGAATGGACCAGCCGTCCAGCGAAACAACGGAATCGGTAGGATTATATAATTCTACAAAATCATTTTTTAATATTGCACCGGAATTGCCCCCTCCGCCATAGACTTCACTAATCACAACATGATTTGAGATCTGTGAAAACATAGTTGTCCCGAAGAAAACAACCAGCAAAAGTAATTTTTTCATACTCGATCCTTTTTCTTTTAATGTAAGAAAAAATGCAGTCGGGAGAAAGGATTTCTCTTGAAAGAAATCGTGTTGATTGATGACCGAAAATAGAGTATTTTGGATAAAATTTATGCTGACAATTCCGATTTCACCTCCGAATCAATTGACACTGTTGCGAATAGCGCTGACACCGGTCTTTCTCTATTATTTGTTTTCCGCCGATCCGGTACATAAACAGATTGCACTCGGTATTTTTGTGCTGGCAGCAATCACGGATTGGTACGACGGGTATGTGGCACGGCGATGGGGATTTATCACCCGTTGGGGGAAATTCCTCGACCCGTTGGCAGATAAAATTTTGACTTCAGCGGCATTCATCTCATTCATCTACATCGGTTATGCGGAAGCATGGATGGTGTGGGTCATCGTTGTGCGTGATTTTTTGATGACCTTTTTACGTGCGTACGGCGAATGGAAAGGAAAGTCCATCAACACTAGCGGGTTTGCCAAGACAAAAACATTTTTCCAGTTGGTGGTGATCTATCTGTTCTTGCTGGAATATATTGTCCGGACAGATTCGAACCTGAATATACAATTCGGCTGGCTGTTCGATATCGTAGCATCGCCGATGATAATGTTTGTATTGATGTTCATCACGACAATCCTAACAGCAATAACGGGAATTCTCTATCTCATCTACAATAAAAAGATTATTTTTGAAATATTCACAAATCAATCCGATGGAACAGCCACAGAACAACATTGAGAATCAGAAATCGCAAATCAGTTTCCTGACGAAGATCATCGGTTCGGGATTCTTTACGGGGTATGCACCGGTGGCATCCGGCACGTTCGGATCACTGGCAGGACTCGCGTTCTTTCTTATTCCGTCATTCTCCCTTCCGCAGATCCTCATCCCGGCTACAATCGTCTTGTTTTATATCGGCGGCCGTATCGCGGAATCCATGGAAAAAATTTACGGTCAGGATCCCGCTGAAGTAACGGTGGACGAAATCGTCGGTATGTGGATCAGTCTATGGTTCATTCCGTTCTCGTATCTAAACTACGCCCTGGCATTCATTATCTTCCGCATTCTGGATATTTTAAAACCATATCCCGCCGCAGAATTCGACAAGAAATCCGGCGGATGGAACATTATGCTGGACGATGTCATCGCCGGCATGTACACCAATATCATCATCCAGATCGCACTACGCATCAACCTCTTTAATTAAATGAACGCTGAGATTATTACGATCGGCGATGAACTGCTCATCGGCCAGATCATTAATACCAATCAGGCATACATCGCGGAACAACTGAACACTGTCGGTATCGACTGCCGGCGGATGACAACCGTCGGCGACAATGCAAAGGATATTTCCGAGGCGTTTGTCACCGCATTCAGGCGTTCGCATGTAGTCTGCGTAACCGGCGGACTCGGCCCAACACACGACGATATCACCAAAAAATTGGTTTGCGAATTTTTTGCCACCGATCTGGTGATGCATGAACCTACATTGGAGCATATTAACACCATTGCGCAACGGCGTAATATTGCAATGATTCAGTCGAACATCGATCAAGCACTCGTTCCGAGAGCCTGTACGGTCATCCCCAATCCCGTCGGCACTGCCCCCGGAATGATGTTCGAACGGGAGAACAAATATTTTTTTGTACTGCCAGGTGTTCCGTACGAGATGAAGGAGATGATCGATCAATGGATACTCCCCTTTCTTCAACAGAAGCATACCGGTCTGGTGGTCCGCCATCGTACGCTGAAAACGACCGGCATCGGCGAATCGATGCTCGCAAATGAGATCGGCGATGTGGATGCAGTGATCGGCACGGACGGAACAACCACACTGGCATTCCTTCCGAATCCGATGGGGACTAAACTGCGGATCACGGTGAAAGATCCTTCCGCACAATCTGCTGAAAAAAAAATAAACCAAGCAGAAAAAGTGCTGCGTTCTAAGATCGGAAAATATGTCTATTCCGACGATGAGAAAGATCTCGAAGATGTCATCGGCGTCCTATTGAAGGAGCGCTCATTAACACTATCAACGGCTGAGTCCTGCACAGGTGGATTGCTCGCTCACCGCATTACAAACATCCCCGGTTGTTCGGAATATTTTCTGGGCGGATTCGTCACGTACCACAACCGGTTGAAGATGGAAGAACTCGGTGTTCCGGAATCCATGATTGCAGATCATGGTGCCGTCAGTAAAGAAGTTGCGGAAGCATTGGCGGCTGGTGCGCGCAGTACGGCTGCAGCGGATCTTGCGCTCTCCACCACCGGCATTGCCGGACCAACCGGCGGCACGCCGGAAAAACCGGTCGGATTGTGCTGGATCGGTTATTCGGATGCCAATTCAACCTTTGCACTGAAATTCAATTTCGGCGACAACCGAACCAGGTTTAAAGACCGTGCAACTCAAGCAGCGCTGGAACTTCTCCGTCGGAAACTCCTCAAAATGCAATAATTGATTCTTGATTCACAGAACCGAAAGCATTACTTTGCACCATCAATTTTCAAAATACCATACAACATTTTTTTAGAGAAAAGGATAAGCCATGGCTGAAGACAAAGACGCAAAAGTTCAGGCGCTGAAGGTTGCGATTGAACAAATAGAAAAACAACACGGAAAAGGTTCCATTATGAGATTGACGGATGGACCGATTATGAAAATTGATGCAATCTCCACCGGTTCCATTTCGCTCGATGCCGCACTCGGTGTCGGCGGTGTTCCGCGCGGTCGTGTTATAGAAATTTATGGACCCGAATCCTCCGGTAAAACAACAATCTGTCTTCACATTATCGCTGAAGCCCAAAAAACCGGCGGCATCTGTGCATTCATCGATGCCGAACACGCGTTGGATACCGCGTATGCGCGAAAACTCGGCGTGGATACCGGAAATCTGCTTCTGTCGCAGCCGGAATACGGCGAACAGGCATTGGAAATCGTAGAGACATTGGTCCGCAGCGGTGCGTTGGATGTGGTCGTCATCGACTCCGTTGCCGCTCTCACTCCGCGCGCAGAAATCGAAGGCGAAATGGGCGATCCCACCATGGGAGTTCATGCACGGTTAATGTCGCAAGCACTACGTAAACTTACTTCTGCCATTTCCAAATCCAAAACCATCGTCATCTTCACCAACCAATTGCGTATGAAGATCGGTATCATGTTCGGCAATCCGGAAACAACTACCGGCGGTAATGCGTTGAAGTTTTATGCATCAATTCGAATGGATGTGCGCCGCATTGAAGCAATCAAGGACGGAACAAACATTATCGGTAACCGCACGAAGGTGAAAGTTGTCAAAAACAAAGTCGCTCCCCCGTTTAAGGAAGTACAATTCGACATTCTCTATAATGAAGGAATCTCAAAACTGGGCGATCTAATCGATGTTGCCGTGGAACAGAATATCATTAATAAGAGCGGTTCATGGTTCTCATATAAAGAAGAACGGATCGGACAAGGCCGTGATTCTGTAAAAGCGTTCCTCACCGGAAATGACGCGTTGACGAAACAGATTGATACTGAAGTGAGAGTAAAACTGGGAGTAATGGCGGCACCCCCGGTAAAACCTGACGTTGAAGAAAAAGCTCCAAAAGAAACAAAAAAAGGAAAATAATTTATCACTTCGGATCGGCGGAAACGTCGGTGTGGTGTGTTGCGACCTATGATCATCACGAAGATTGAACGGCAAAAGAAAAACCGATCCCGCTTTTCGATCTTCGTCGATGAACAATATGCGTTCAGTGTCAGTGAAGATGTGTATGCACGTTTTATCCTGCATACGGAACAGGAACTTTCTCCCATTGAACGCACTCAGATTGAACAGGCGGAAGCGGATGCGTCCGTAAAAAGTATTGCACTGCGCTATCGCTCGTATCGTCCCCGGTCCGCCAAAGAGATCGAAGAGTATCTTCAAAAAAAAGGATTCGATGATGGACACATTCACCAGGCGATCAGTTATCTCTCCGACAACGGGCTGTTGAATGACGGAGAATATGCCCGGATGTTTTGCAGGGATAAACTTCTGCTGAAACCGATCGGCAAGCAGTCCATGAAGCAACTCCTCTATAAAAAAGGGATCGACCGTGCCATTATTGAATCCGTGCTTGCAGAATGTTATACGAGCGAATCGGAGTATGCACTCGCGCTCTTCGAAGGGGAACGGAAATACAAACGCATCGCTTCTCTTCCGGCGCTGACGAAGAAAAAACGAATCTATGAACATCTGATGCGTCGCGGATACGATTCCGCCTTGGCGATGAAGATTACAAAACAACTGGTGAACCAATGAATGACGATAAAAGTTTCTTTCGCAGCCGCCAATGGAAAGTCTTTCTGGTATCGATGGCTATCGCTCTGCCGATTTTCGTTCTTTCCACATTTGAAGATCTGTTTCTGATTCTCGTCATCTCATTTACAATGACATTCATCCTCCGCCCAGTGGTAGATTACATCGAAAACCTCGGTGCGGCACGCTGGGTTTCGGTCATGATCGTCTTTACGGGCTTGGGAAGTCTTGCAGTATTGGCGGTAATGCTGTTGTTTCCGGTGATCTCCAGCCAAGTGGGGCAAATCTCAGCTGCCTTCAGCAAAGAACATTTGACCATGATGCTGAATGATTTGAGCGTGCAGGTTTCTGCTCAAATTCCATTTTTGAAATCGGAAGCGATTCGTGAGCAATTAAACAGTACGCTCGTTTCGTTCGGCAACACCGCCGGAGAGGCGCTCTCAGGACTTGTCGGCACAATGGCAACACTCGCGCTTGTTCCGTTTATCACATTTTTTCTGCTGAGTGATTATTATACGATGCAAAAATCATTCATTCATAGCATGCCGAATAAATATTTCGAGATGTCGCTGAATATTCTTTATAAGATTGAAGACCAACTCAGTAAATATATTCGTGGAACGGTCGTCGAATCCATGATCGTCGGAATTATTTACGCAATCATTTACTTTACACTCGGAATCAATTACGCTACGGTGCTCGGGCTGATCGGCGGATTTACCAATGTGATTCCGTTTGCCGGACCGTTCATTGGTGCAGTTCCTACGCTGTTGATCACCATTGTTCAGTTCGGCGATTTGCGCATGCTGATTCCGGTGGCAATTGCAACCATTGCAGTTCAACAGATCGATCAAATGTTTATTCAGCCTTCCGTCTTCAGCAAAATTATGGATATCAATCCGTTGACTATGTTCTTGGTGATCTTGATCGGCAATGAAACACTCGGAGTAATGGGGATGGTATTGGCCGTTCCCATCTATACGGTGATTCTTGTAACTGCAAAAGAGACAAACTGGGGGTTGAAAAATTATAAGATCACACAGGCATGAGCAGAATTATCTTCGACATAGAATCCCTCGGATTTCCGCTGGAATCGTTTGATGCGGAAACACAATCCTACCTGTTACGGTTTGCGGAAACGGATGAAAAAGTAGAAGAGGTAAAAAAGAATCTTAATCTACACCCCCTCACTGCACAAATCCTCTGTATTGCCTTGTATAATCCCGATACTCAAAATGGAAAAGTCTTTTTTCAATCAAACACACATGAAGAATTCCAATCGGATGACGAACGATGTCATTACATTTCGGGAACCGAAGAGGAAATCCTCCGACGGTTTTGGGAGATCATTCCAAAGTACGATCAGTTCATTACATTTAATGGACGGGGATTTGATTGTCCGTTCATTATGCTTCGTTCGGCAAAACTCGGCATACCTACATCGCGCAATCTGATGCCTTATCGGTACGATCCGGGCACTCATTGCGATTTACTCGACCAATTAACGTACTACCAAGTCACGCGACGGTTTAGCCTTGATTTTTATTGCAAGGCGTTCGGTATCGAAAGCCCCAAAGCAAAAGGAATCACCGGACTGGATATGCGTTCATTGGTGGATCAACAACGGCACCGCGACATCGCTCAATATTGTTACGGCGACGTTGTGGCTACTGCGGAACTATTTCGCCGATGGAATGAATTCCTGAACTTCCACGGATCGTAACCGTGCTGCATGTTATAACTCGAAACTGTGTATTCATTCCCCTTCTCATTGCACTCATTCACGTCAGACGTAGTTTCTTTCTTCACCATCTAGCATCATTTAAAAACCAAATCCTCCATAGAGGAGGATTCGGCGGTGACGATAAGTTCAATTGATGTTATAAGGGAAGTTTATGGAAACGTTTGGAAAATTCCGAATAGATCGCCGCTGCTGCGGATAATTTTACGATGTCCCACCACGAGAAGATCAAAAAACCGCTGGCAAACGCTTGTTGAAGATTATGGACAGCAACGGCATTCAAATACAACGAACCGACTGTGAAGATCACCACAAGCGACAGAAACATTGAAAAGAGACTCCAAAAGTATCCCTTCCGCAATCGAACAAGGTAACCAACCAATGCTGCCGCAATTGGGAAACTCATCAGATAGCCGCCGGTAACGCCAAATACTTTTACCAGTCCGAAACTCGCACCAGAGAAAACAGGTAAGCCGAGTGCCCCAATGGTGATATACACAACTTGTGCAATAAATCCATTTCGTGCGCCTAGGAATGCGCCGGAGAGCAGCACAAAAAACGTCTGAAGCGTAAACGGTATCGGTTGGTTCGGGATCTGCACCTGCGCACCGGCTGCTGTAAGCGCGGCGAACAGTGAAATCCATCCTGCTTGCGCAAGAAGTGATGTCGTTGATGTTGTAGAGTCCATAATAATTGTCTTTCGAATTACTTCCATGAAACCTCCGGTGATAAATGTTGTTGTAACCAATTCGTTGTAATATCCAGTACGTGATTGAGAGTCTGACTCTCTTCTTTGTACGGATGTTTCGCTCCATACATATGTCCAGCACCTTCCAGCTTCACAAATTCTGTTTTTGATACATCTGAAGCACGGTACAATTCTTCTGCTTCGGTAATCTTCGCTGGAATATCAGCCGTTCCGTGGATGATCAGCAACGGTTTGTTCAACAAAGCAACTGCTTTCACAAGATCTAGCCGGTCGGCATTGTTCTCAATATCGTCCAGTAAAGCCGTTGAAATTCTGAAAAGATTGTGTTCGCTGACTGAATGCAACTGCACAAAGCCCTTTTCCCGCCATCGTAATTTTTGTTCTTCCGAGTAACGGTTAAAATGTGCAATGGTGGACCAGGCAACGGCAGCACGAACTCGATGCTCTTCTTTTGCCGTTATTAAACAAACAGCTCCACCTCTTGAATGTCCAACCAGTGCAACTTTTAATCGGTCGATATATTTGCAGCCGAATGCACCCTCATCAATCTCCCGCAACACAGTTTTTACGTCATCAATCTCTAACGATACGGTGTTATGTGCAAATTTCTCGTGCTCCACAAATCTTCTCGGTTCTTCACCGATCCCATTGTGAGAGAAGTTGATCACAATTGAGACAAATCCGCGAGAAGCAAAGTGCCGTCCGATCGAAGGAAACGGCCCCCAGTCCTTAAATGCTTTGAAACCATGACAAACAACCACCACTGGAAGTGTCTTCTCATCGGATTCACCTAGCGTATTGCTCCATCGTATGTCACCGCGTAACGGTGCGCCGGATGGTGTGGTCAACGTGAAATGCTTCTCAGTGATATCGTGCATAAATCGCTACCAAAATACCCAAACCTTAATGGAATGTCAATATATTTAAGGGATTCAAGTTTACAGTGAAGAGACATTGACTATCTGCCTATTTTTTATTATTTTTGTTAACTAAAATACACTTTCGCCCAACGGTATCAAGGCAAAAAATTTTATGCCTCAATTAAAATTGTTTTCAGGACGATCGAATCGTACTCTGGCTGAAAAAATTGCACATCATTTAGGTGAACCGCTTGGGAAACTGGAATTGCAGAATTTCAGCGATGGTGAAATTTGGGTAAAGTTTATTGACAATGTTCGCGGTGCGGATGTCTTTATCATCCAAACAACAGTCCCCCCTGCTGATAATCTGATGGAATTGCTCATCACGGTTGATGCAGCGAAACGAGCATCGGCGCGGAAAGTAACTGTGGTAATTCCGTATTTCGGGTATGCGCGTCAGGATAGAAAAGATCAACCGCGTGTGGCGATCACCTCAAAACTGGTCGCAAATTTAATCACCACGTCTGGTGCCGACCGGGTGATTTGTATGGACTTACATGCGCCACAAATCCAGGGATTCTTCGACATTCCGGTGGATCATTTGTATTCGTCCGTGGTCTTTGTAGAACACTTACGAAAACAAAAAATTCCGAACCTGACTGTCGTCTCTCCGGATGTCGGTGGAATTAAAATGGCCCGGGCGTATGCAAAACGGCTTGGTGCGGATCTAGTGCTGATCGACAAACGACGCCCTGCTCCAAATGTTGTAGAAGTGATGAATATCGTCGGTGATGTGGAAGGCCGGAACGTACTAATCGTAGACGATCTGATCGATACGGCTGGAACATTTACGAACGCCGTGGCTGCGCTAAAAAAAGCCGGTGCAAAATCCATTTACGGTGCATGTACCCATCCGCTGCTTTCTGGAAAAGCATTGGAGCGGATCAATGACAGCGATATTGACAAAATTATTGTCTGTGATACCATCCCGTTGAAAGTGGAATCGTCAAAAATTGAAGTAATGTCTGTTTCATTGGTATTCGCCGAAGCAATTGATCGATGTTTTCATAATAAATCAATCAGTTCATTGTTCGATGTTGACAAAGATAAGAGTTTGGATAATTAATTAATTTACAGTTCTAGTAAGGAGAGAAACAATGTCTGAAGTAGTATTGAATGCAACAGTGCGTCAGGAAACCGGTAAAGCGGCAAATCGTCTTCGCAAAGACGATAAGATCCCGGGAATTTATTATTCGCGTGGCGAAGAAAACATCAACGTTTCGGCAACACCACTGTCTATGAAGCCGTTGATCTATACAACCAATACGCACCTGATCAGTTTAAAACTGGATAATGGCGTATCAAAAATCTGTATTCTTCGCGACGTTCAGTTCGACCCGATCACCGACCGTCCGGTCCATTTCGATCTGCAGGGAATAAAAGAGAACGAAGAGTTGACTGTGCAGATTCCTGTAGTCCTTCTGGGAAGCCCCAAAGGAGTAAAAGACGGCGGTACACTGCAGTTCATTATGCACAAAGTGCGTGTTGCCTGCTTGCCAAAATATATTCCGGAACATATTGAATTGAATGTGGCTGAGCTTGGAATGAACGACTCCATCCACATTCGCGATATTAAAATTGATAATGTGAAGATTCTTGATAACGAATCGGCAGCAGTAGTAGCTGTGGTTCCGCCGACCATCATTAAAGAGGAGGTTGCAGCACCTGGAGCAACACCTGATGCGGCAGCAACAGCAGTAACAGCAGTTGCTGAACCGGAAGTTATTGCAAAGGGTAAGAAACCGGCAGAAGGCGAAACAGCAACACCGGCGAAGAAGTAAGAGTTACATATGTTCTTTGATAACGGAGTTTCTCCGTGAAATGTATCGTCGGATTAGGAAATCCCGGAAGCCGCTACAGAAAAACACGGCACAATGTCGGGTTTCTTGTAGTGGAATCGTTGATCGGTTCATTCAACGCCATCTCGGTTGAGAGCAATGAATTGTATGAAAATTACCGATGTACCATCGGTGGACAAGAAGTATCGATCATCATGCCGCAAACGTACATGAATCACAGCGGTATGGCGGTGAAGGATTTCCAACAGCAGCATGAATTAGCACTCGATAATCTTTTGATTATCTATGATGATTTCCAACTCCCCTTTGGCACATTACGACTGCGGCCAAAAGGGAGCGACGGTGGGCACAATGGGCTATCGTCAATTATCGGTCTGTTGGAAAGTGATTTGATCCCCCGGCTTCGAGTTGGAGTCGGTGGTATTACACTGCCGGAAATGCATACACACGAATCGATGGCGGATTATGTCCTCTCCCCGTTCGATGCGGAGGAACAGAAACTCCTTCCCGAGTTGTTTCAGCACACCCGCAATACGTGTATGAGTTGGCTGGAAACGGGAATCAGCAAGACAATGAGTTTATTTAATAGAAATTTTTTCAGTTCCGCAAATGCGGAATGAGTTTTTATCATAAAACTGATAAATCAACCTACTCCATCCATTCATCTCAAACGAGATGGGGTCATATGTCCAAAGGAGGATGTTAATGCAACACCAACCGAAGATCTATGAATCCATTATCATCATCAATGCGACGCTCGAAGATGCTCAGATCGAAGCGGAGATTGAGAAGATAAAGGATTTCATCACCAAGAACACCGGAGAAATCCGCGCCCTCGAAAAATGGGGTCGCCGCCGGCTCGCATACGCCATCAAGAAAAAAAACAATGGTTTCTATGTTCTGTATGAATTCAAAGCACAGGGCGATCTGATTGCAAAACTGGAACGTCAGTACCTGCTGAATGAAAATGTCATCCGGTTCCTGACGGTAGAATTGAATAAAAAAGCGCTGAAAGCACGCGAAGTCGGTCAGAAAACACCGATCAGTGAATCAATCGCTGCAGAAGAAGCAAAAGCAGCTGCAGCGGCGGCCGCAGCACAAGAAGCAGTCAAAGAAACCGGAAAAGGAGCATCAGCATGAGAGAACGATCATCATTCGACAACAACCGCCGCGAAGGCGGTGGATTCCGCAGAGACGGCAACCGCGGCGACAATCGCCGGGACGGCAAGAAGGATTCTCAGCAAAAGAAAAAACGCACATGCCGGTTCACTGCAGCGGGAACCATCTACATCGATTTTAAAGATGAAAAACTGCTGCGAAAGTTCATCAATGAACAGGGCAAAATCATTCCCAAACGTATCACGGGAACCAGTGCTAAATATCAACGCCAGCTTGTGCAGGCAATCAAACGCGCTCGTCATATTGCGCTTCTTCCCTTCACATCCGAAGCCATTAAGTAATTGAAAGAGGTCTGAGCATATGAAAGTCATTTTACGTCAAAACTATAACACACTCGGCAGCATCGGCGATGTTGTTGATGTGAAAGACGGGTTCGCACGGAATTATTTGATCCCGCGCAGTATCGCATTTCGCGCCACCGAAGGAAATCTGAAAGCGCTCGAGCAGGAAAAGAAATCTCTCGCGCGGAAAGAAGAAAAAGTCGTTCAGGATTCCGAAAAACTGGCGACACAACTCGGCAGCGTTTCGCTGACCATTACGATGAAAGTCGGCGAAGACGATAAACTCTTCGGCGCCGTCACGTCGCAGATGATCGCCGATTCACTCACCGAAAAAGGATATTCCATCGATAAACGCATCATCGAACTGGAAGAACCGATTAAAACACTCGGCATTTTTGAAGTACCGGTAAAGCTGCACACCAAGGTATCGGCAAAAGTAAAAGTGTGGGTTGTAAGAGAGTAATGTAATAGTTGACCGTCATCTTTAAGATGACGGTCAACGTATCTTTTCAAAACCTGACTGCTTCAGTCAGGTTTTTTTTTGTATATTTATATATTCCGTCCGTGCAGATTCAGCAACCATTGTCCCTCAAGAGTCTACCGCACGGTGACCATTTTTATTGGAGCCACTATGTCACAATCCAAATCGCTCTGGGGCGGCCGTTTTAAAGCTGCACTTTCCGAAGCTGCACTTCGCTTCTCTTCCTCTATTGACCTCGATAAGACCTTGTATCAAGAAGATATATACGGCAGCATCGCGCATGTTGAAATGCTGGCAGCATGTAAGATTTTGACTGCAGAAGAATCCCGCCGTATTCGAAAAGGATTGAAGGAAATTCTATCGGAAATAGATTCCGGAAAGCTCAGCCTTTCATGGGAAAAGGAAGATATCCACATGGCCATCGAGCAGCGGCTGATCCAAAAAGTGGGCGCTATGGGAGGAAAGCTTCACACCGGCAGAAGCCGAAACGATCAGGTGGCTCTGGATGAACGATTATATCTTCGTGCAGCAATCATCGAAATGAAAAAACTTGTCGCGCAGTTCCAGCGCGTACTTCTTTTTAAATCTGAAAAACACTTCGGCACGATAATGCCAGGCTATACGCATCTTCAACGCGCTCAGCCAATACTTCTCTCCCACCACCTGCTGGCATATGTTGCAATGCTGGAACGCGATTACGAACGGTTGACCGATTGTTACAAACGTGTCAACCGTTTACCGCTTGGTGCTGCAGCACTTGCCGGAACCTCTTTTCCCATCGATCGCGCTATGGTTGCCAGGAAACTAGGATTCGATTCCGTTTTGGAAAACAGTATCGACGCCGTCTCCGACCGCGATTATATTATTGAATTCACCGCCGTTTGCAGTAACATCATGATGCATCTCAGCAGGATGTCTGAAGAATTGGTCTTGTGGACTTCCCAGGAATTTAATTTCGCACGGATTGACGATGCATATACGACCGGCAGCAGCATCATGCCGCAAAAAAAGAATCCGGATATGGCGGAATTGACCCGCGGCAAGGTCGGCAGAGTGTACGGCGATCTGATGAATATTCTGACAATAATGAAAGGACTTCCTCTCGCCTATAACAGGGATATGCAGGAAGACAAACAGCCGTTGTTCGACGCAGTGAACACAACCCGCGAATGCGTGTATATCATGACACACGTTTATATCCATACGAAATTCGAAAAGGAACGGTTTGAGGAGGAGTTAAAAAATGATTTTCTGACCGCCACAGAAATTGCCGATTATCTGGTGATGCTTGGTGTACCGTTCAGGGATGCACATTCAATCACCGGGAAGATTGTCGGATATTGCATTGAACATCATACGCCGCTGTCAAAGTTGTCGTTAAAAGAACTACATAAATTTTCTCCGAAATTCTCCGAAGATGTATTTATGCTGCTCGATCCTCTCAACTCCATCGAACATAAGCGATCAGCCGGAAGTACCTCGCCCAATGAAGTGAAGAAGCAGATCGTGCATTGGACGAGAGTGTTGAAACATAAGAAATAAAATATATTCTTGAGCTGTTATATAGCTTTTGACTGACCACCGTCCACCATCAGGTTTGCACCATTGATAAAGCTTGCCCGTTCAGAAGCAAGGAAAGCGATCACATCGCCGATTTCCTCTGGACGACCGAGTCTGCCGACAGGGATATGTTGTGCGCTCTCCTTCAGATATTCTTCCATCGTCATTTTTTGTTCATTCGAACGTGAACGGCTGAGCTCTTCCTGACGCTGAGTAAGGACATATCCTGGACAAATAGTGTTGACGGTGATATTATTTTTTCCGTATTGATTTGCCAGCACTTTGGTAAGTCCGAGAATGCCTGGACGAAGTGTAGAAGAAATCAGAAGATCATCAACAGGTTGTTTAGCAGTGATGGATGCGATCGTAATCACTCTTCCCCATCGGCGATGTTCCATCATCGGAAGAACTGCTCTGGTCATACGGATCATACTCCTCATCGTTAAATCGAACCCGCGTTCCCATTCCTCATCGGTCATTGTTGTAATTTTTCCGGTCGAAGGTCCCCCGGCATTATTGACAAGAATGTCGATCTTTCCGTATTCCATCATGATGGTGTCGATCAATCTGTTGATTTCCGATCCGTTTGAAACATCGGTAACAACCGGTAGCACGATGCTCCCGGTAATTGCATGAATCTCCTTCGCTGTTTTATTCACCGAGCGCTCATCACGGGAACAGATTGCCACTGTTGCCCCTTCTTTTGCCAGAGATAACGCAGCGGCTTTTCCCAGTCCCTGACTTGCTGCAGAAACCAAAGCAATTTTACCTTTTATTCCCAGATCCATATTTGTTCTCTCCCTGGAGTTTTCTCAGCATTGGATAGCAACAATTTCATGCTGATACCGGTTACCGAGCAAGAGTACTTCTTTCGTCTTTGATATATAGACATCAATTTCCAACCGAATCCCGAATTCATCGGGGAGGTAAATGCCAGGTTCAATTGAAAAACAGGTTTCGGGAATAATCTCGCGAACATCCATCGTCTCAAAATTATCGATATGGGCGCCGTTTCCATGCACCTCTTCGCCGATATTATGGCCGGTGCGGTGGACAAAATATTGTCCGTACCCGCGCTGATTGATGTAGTTTCTCGTCACATCATCCACATCACAGCCACGAATCTTGCGTCCGGCAGAAAATTCAGCTTTTAGGAATTCCACAGCTGCGTCACGGGATCCTTTGACAATAGAGAAGACTTCTTGATATTTTTTTGGAATATCGGCGCCGGCATATCCCACCCACGTAAAATCGGCATACACCGATCCCGCTTTTTTCTTCTTTGCCCACCAATCAATAAGGATGTAATCTCCTTTTTTTATCACGGCTGAATGTTCTGCACTCGGATCGTAGTGCGGATTGGCACCGTTACCGTTCACGGAACAATTCGCAGGTGCATACGTTGTCAGTTCGTGTTTCTCAAATTCTCTCATTATTAATTGCTGTACGTCGTATTCCGATACCGTTGCGCCGCCACGCAATTTTTCACCGATAAATTCGAATGCCTTATCAACCGTCTTCAATAAAATGTTTGCAGTGTCCTGCGCATCGGCATACTGCGAATCACTCCACCGTGCTTCAAAAAATTGGACAATATCACCGGATGAAACAACATTCACTCCAAATGTTCTAATAAACTCCACAGTACCGGCATCAACTTTGGAGAGATACGGGATATCATTATTCGGTGAATATTCCATGCAGACGTTTACGGCACCAGATAAAACTTTTTTTACTCCTGCGTGAAGTGTTGTCCATTGGTTATAGATTGTTTTTTCACCGGGTAGGTGGTCCAGATCATATTGTTCTATGCTGTGCACCAGTTTCTGCGGTGTTCCGGTTGCAGGGATATAATAAAAATAGCGTCTAGATGAGAGTTTACCAGATGCCATATCAAGAATTTTTGTCGCAAACGGATTTGCGCCGCGGAAATTATACACCAACCAACCATCCAGGCGGTATTCGCGGAGTTTTTTCTGGATATGCTCAAGTTGTTCGTGAAATGCCATATCGTATCCTTTCATTTTCATAAATATAGAAAATAAAAAACCCTCAGCCAAGAACTTTGACTGAGGGTTGGGAAAACAAAAACGTTGTCTAGATATTGAAGCTTGACAACATTGCGGGAAATATTAGTACATATCACCCATTCCGCCGCCCTGGGGCATTGCGGGTGCCGATTTTTTCTCTTCCGGTTTTTCGACGATGGTTGCTTCCGTAGTGAGCAATAATGCTGCAACGCTGGCTGCATTCTCAACTGCAACACGGCTAACCTTGGTCGGATCAATAACGCCAGCTGCGATGAGATTTTCATATTTCTCAGTCAGAGCATTAAATCCGAAATCATCTTTTCCGTTTTTCACTTTGTCCACAACAACGGAACCGTCAAGACCGGCATTGGCGACAATCTGGCGCAGCGGCTCTTCGAGCGAACGGCGAAGAATCTGAACACCAGTTGCCTGATCGGCATTGGCAGTTTGCACATCGTTCAACGCATCGATCGTGCGGAGCAGTGCAACACCGCCGCCGGGGACGATACCTTCTTCGACCGCTGCGCGTGTAGCGTGCAACGCATCTTCAACGCGTGCTTTCTTTTCTTTCATTTCCACTTCAGTGGACGCACCGATTTTCAACACGGCAACACCACCGGAGAGTTTTGCAAGACGTTCCTGCAGTTTCTCTTTGTCGTAATCCGATGTGGTTTTGTCAACTTGCGATTTGATTTCCGCAATACGTTTTTTGATATCTTCCGATTTTCCGGCGCCTTCAACGATGGTCGTATTGTCTTTGTCCACAACAACCTTCTTGGCTGTACCGAGATAGGCCAGTGTTGCATTTTCCAGCTTGTATCCTTTTTCTTCGGAAATTACCTGAGCACCAGTGAGGATCGCGATATCTTCGAGCATCGCTTTGCGGCGATCGCCGAATCCCGGTGCCTTAACGGTGACAACACGTAATGTGCCACGCAGTTTGTTCACCACCAATGTTGCAAGCGCTTCGCCTTCAACTTCTTCTGCTACGATTAGGATAGAACGGCCAGACTGAGCCATTTTTTCGAGAATCGGGAGTAGATCTTTCATTGCGCTGATCTTCTTATCATGGATAAGTATGAACGGATTTTCCAGTTCGGCTTCCATTGTATCAGCATTCGTTACAAAATACGGTGACAGATAACCGCGATCGAACTGCATACCTTCGACAACATCAACTGTTGTTTCTGTCCCTTTTGCTTCTTCAACGGTAATAACACCGTCTTTTCCAACTTTTTCCATAGCGTCGGCAATCAGGTTTCCGATTGTCGGATCGTTGTTCGCGGAGATCGTGCCAACCTGTGCAATCTCTTTCTTTCCTTCAACTTTTTTGCTCATCGATTTCAAACGTTCGATTACTTTTGCCACTGCCAGATCGATTCCACGTTTCAAATCCATCGGATTCGCACCTGCGGTAACGTTTTTTAAACCTTCGCGAACAATCGCTTGTGCAAGCACGGTTGCAGTTGTTGTTCCGTCACCGGCAACGTCCGATGTTCTTGAAGCAACTTCACGGACCATCTGAGCGCCCATGTTCTCAATTGGATCTTCCAGTTCAATTTCTTTTGCCACGGTCACACCGTCTTTGGTAACAGTCGGAGCACCGAATTTCTTATCAATAACAACGTTGCGGCCTTTCGGTCCGAGCGTCACTTTTACTGCATTAGCCAGTTGATCAACGCCGCGCTTTAGTCCAGCACGTGCATCGAAATCAAACGTAATTATTTTCGCACCCATTGTAATTTCTCCTAGAGTTGGTTTTCAGATTCTCGTAAATTATTTCGGCATAATTGCGAAGATGTCGCTTTCGCGCATTATCAAAACTTCTTGTCCATCAACAGATACTTCTGTGCCGGAATATTTGCCGTACAAAACTTTATCTCCTACTTTTACTTCCATCGCGATTTTTTTACCGTCTTCCGACGTTTTACCCGGACCTGCGGCAATTACTTCACCCCAAACCGGTTTTTCTTTCGCTGTATCAGGAAGAAACAGACCCCCTTTGGTCTTTTCTTCTGCTTCAGCAGGTTTTACAACAATACGATCTGAAAGTGGATGAATTTTCATAGAGCCTCCTTGTAACATAATGTTTTATAACAAGTTATGAGAGTAGTTATTCTTAGCACTCTCCCATTTCGAGTGCTAATATAATAACAAAATAGGTAGAAGTCAAGATTTAGTATATAGCAATCACGGGTTGTTTTGAAACAAAGTCGTCAAGCCGCATTCTCGCCTTCACAACAAAAGTTTTCATTTGCGGTCGATGTTTCGGCATCTGTTAGTATGAAAGATGTTAACATTCCTGATTGACAGGCATTCATTAGCATGACGTTTTTAGTTGTTCAGATTGACCTGTTGCGTATATCGCCGGTTACTGAACAATCAGTCCATTGGAGAGAGTAATGATCCGGTCTGCCCTACTTGCCAGCTCCTTGTTATGGGTGACAATAACAAATGATTGATAGTGTTTGGCACGAAGATCAAAAAGAAGATTGTGGAGTTTTTCAGCATTTTCTGCATCCAGATTTCCGGACGGTTCGTCTGCAAAAATGATCTTGGGGGAATTCATCAACGCTCTGGCAACGGCAACGCGTTGCTGCTCACCACCGGAAAGTTCGCTTGGTTTGTGGTGTTCCCGGTCAGTTAATCCGACATCCTTCAGTAAAACGCAAGCTCTTTCCGAACAATGAGCACCGCTTTTTCCTGCAATTAAAGAAGGCATTAAAACGTTTTCTAGGGCAGAAAACTCCGGCAACAAATGGTGAAATTGAAAAACAAATCCGATATTTTCATTACGCACTTTAGAAATCTGTTCATCGGAATAGTGCATCACGTCTTTCCCTTCGAAGAACACTTCCCCTTCTGATGGTTTATCCAACAGTCCTAGTAAATGCACCAATGTACTTTTTCCGGCACCCGATTGTCCCACAATAGCAACGATTTCACCTTCTGAAAACGAAAGTGATATCCCCTTCAGGACTTCAAGAAATCCGGTTTCACGGGAACCATACCGCTTTTTTATATTTTTTGCTTCAAGAATCATTGTTACTCCCAACGGACTGCATCTGATGGCTGTAATAACGCCGCACGTTTCGAGGGGTAATATGCGGCGAGTGAACACAACAATAAAGCGGAAAGCGGAACGAGGATCATATCCATCAACCTCATCTCTATCGGTATGGCAGGAATGATATAAACGTTGGAATCCAATGCAAACAATTGGAATTCTACCTGCATCCAGCAAATGAGTGCACCAAGACCAAGACCGAGCAGGGAGCCAATGATACCAACGAGAATACCTTCCAACCGGAAGATTGTCATAATATCGCTTTGTGTCGCTCCCATTGCTTTTAAAATACCAATATCACGCGTTTTTTCGATAACGGTCATTGTTAATGAGCCAAGCAAATTAAAGGACGCGACCGCAATGATTAATGCGAGGATAATAAACGCAGACCACCGTTCCACCTGCATAACAGAATACAAATCCTTATGAAGATCAAACCATGATTGCACAATGATCGACTCGCCGAATTTTTGCTTTATCTCCAGAACGAAGGATTCTGAAACATCGATCGATATTAATCTGATATCGTATCCATGGACAGTACCGCTAGCGAATAACTGCTGCGCCGTCTCCAAAGTAGTAAACGCATACATTCCATCATACTCTTTGTTCTTTGCTTCGTAGATTCCGATAACACGAAGTGGAAACAGTTGCGGCAACGCCATTCCGGTCAATGCATTCTGAACACCTGCCGATGTCACAATAAACAATGTGTCATCAATTCCGATACCGAGTTTGTCAGCAAGACTGTAACCAATAACAATTTCAGAAGTGTTTTCAGAAAAGGCAGCATTACCGATAATCATACTTTGCGTTACGCCGGAAACTGACGGAAGTGCTTGCGTTTCTAGCCCTCTGATAAAAATCACCTTGGTCGTTTTCCGTGAGATCATCATCCCTTTTCCGGAAACAAACGCAGACTGTCCGACAACCTCGTTGAGTGAATCAAGATATTCTCCGACAGCTCGTATCACTGTAGTATCGGCAGAAGCCGGGAACTGAATTCGTACATGAGGATCGAATCCGACAAGAATATCGGTCACTAATCCGTTAAATCCATTGAACACTGAAAGCACCACAATAAGTGCTGCAACGCCGACCGTTACACCAAGTATCGAAATCAATGATATCACGGTGATAAATCCTGCCTCTTTCTTTGCAAGCAAGTACCGTTTCGCTATGTAAAAAGTATATTTCATTATCCCAACCGAATCGCTTTAATGGGGTCCAGTTTTGCCGCAAGACGCGCAGGAATATAAGACGCTAGGACACAGAGCACAATGCTGATTGCAGAAACGACAGCGAAATGTACCGTCTGGAAATAAATGGGAACGGTTTTCATAAAATAAATGGTGGAAGGAAGAGACAATATTTGATATTCTTGCTGAATCCAACAGACCAAGAACCCCACAATATTCCCCAAAAGTGTTCCTACAATTGCGATGATTGATCCATTAATGATAAAAATTTTTTTGATTGCCGAGGAGGATGCACCCAACGAACGGAGAATCCCTACCTGTTTGCGCTTTTCCAAAACAAGCATTAACAGAGTGCCAATAACATTAACAGCTGCAACGGCAATAATGAGCCCCAGAATCAATGGAATCGGTTCCTTTTGCAGCTCAATCCAGGTAAAGAGATTCCTATACAATTGGAATAAGGTACGGGCTAAAAACGGGTAGCCCAATACCTGAGTAATCTTTTCCGCAACGTCCGGCGCAGCATCGACATTCTGCAATGTTACCTCAAAACCGCTCACGGCTTCTTCATAATTGATTAATTGTTGTACGGCAGGAATCCCGGCAAAAAAATAAATATCATCATACTCGGACATGCCGGATTCATACACCCCCTGAACAACAAACGCCATAACATTCGGCGCCAGCGATGTTTGAATGTGTCCCTGCAGTCCAAACACTAGCACGGTGTCGTTCAATTTTGCATTGAGTGTCATGAGTAATTTACGACCAACGACACACCCATATAATCCTTCATCAAGTTGATCGAACCGGATTTCTCCTTCTACCAAATATTGACTGATGCCTGATTCAGGCGAAACATGTTCAATGCCTTTGACGATAATTCCTTCGGTCGCATCTCCATAATTCACCATCCCTTCCTTTGCAATAAAGGCGGACACAGTGCGTATCTCCGGAATCTCTTGCTTCAGAGTTGTTTCAATATTCTGGTAATACCGGATAGGCTGGTTCGTGTATGTGGTCACCTGAATATGCGTCGTGAAGCCGATTACTTTTTCTTTTAATTCTCGTTCAAATCCGCCGAGAATGGTCAATGCGATAATCAGCGACGCAACGCCCAATGTGATTCCGAGAATAGAAATGAGAGTAACGAACGAAATGAAATTCTGAGAGCGGGAACTTTTTTGGAATTGCAGAAATCGGCGCGCAACGAACGAAGGAAAGGACATATTACTCGACCTTTTGCTTGCCTGCTTGCCGGTCAGACAGGCTGGACTGCATCAAATAGGCTTTAATGAATTTATCGAGATCGCCGTCCATCACTCCCTGTGTGTCGCTTGTTTCGTGTTCCGTACGATGATCCTTCACCATGTTATAGGGGTGGAACACATAGGAACGGATCTGGCTTCCCCATTCGATTTTCTTTTTCGTTCCTTCGATCGCCGCCAGCCGCGCCTCTTCTTCTTCTTTCCGGATTTGATACAAGCGGGACTTCAACATCTTCATCGCTCGTTCGCGGTTCTGAAATTGTGAGCGCTCTTCCTGACAGGCAACAACAACACCGCTCGGGATATGCCGAAGTCGGACAGCAGTTTCCACCTTATTCACATTCTGTCCCCCTTTACCACCTGCTCGATACGTATCCATTTCAATATCCGCAGGATTAACCTCGATCTCAACATCATCTTCAATTTCGGGGTACACAAACACAGACGCAAACGATGTGTGCCGGCGTTTGTTGGCATCGAACGGGGAAATTCTGACAAGGCGATGAACACCGATCTCCGCTTTCAGATATCCAAACGCATAGTCTCCCATAACCTCGATTGTTGCACTTTTTATCCCCGCTCCATCACCGTCCTGCCGTTCGGCAAGCAACACTTTGTAACCATTGTTCTCACACCATCGAGAATACATGCGCAGAAGCATTTCTGCCCAGTCCTGAGATTCAGTTCCGCCGGCACCGGAGTGCACAGTCAGAATCGCATTCCGTTTATCATCCGTACCGCTGAGCATATTCCGAAATTCCAAATCACCGAACACTTGCATAATCTTCCGGAATTCGCCATCAATATCACTTTGCAGCGATTGATCCTGTGATTCTTCAGCAAGTTCTATAAATGCACGCGCATCTTCTATCAGACGTTTGCCTGCCGACCAGGCATCCACCCAGGTTTTGCGGGAATTGATCTCCTGCATCACCTTTTGCGCGGCAACGTTGTCGTTCCAAAAATTCGGTTCGGAGGTTTTTTGTTGGAGGGAATCTATTTCGCTTTGTTTGATATCGATGTCAAAGAAACCCCCGGAGTTTCGTGAGACGTTCCTGAAGTTTTTGTAATTCTGCTGCAGACGCTTCAAACATTATTGTAGTTCCTTAATATCTAATTCCATACGCAGCATAACGCTGCTTAATGTCTTTCCCTGTGCATCGTTCTTCAGTGATTTTGTTCCCCCGCCCCCCAGAGAATTATGGAGGAGAAAATTTAACGCTTCAATGTTGGGCAATTCGAACCGCTCTACTTTCCCAAGGCAAATTCCTTCAAAGTGCTGTTTCACCCGTTCCACGGTGAGATATTTGACTAACAACGGATAATATTCCGGTTTCCGCGCAATCACGCCGACATTACCGGTATCTCCTTTATCTCCTGACCGTGCATGTGCAATATGATACAATTGTGTTTTCATAACGTTGATACCTCCACAATCGGGGTAACGGCAGTTTTCGGCAGCAGTGCCGGCCAGTATGCAATTACTTCGCTAGGTTTTGGCCGTCCCGCAGCAAATCCGGTAACTGACGGAGGACCGGTAAGAATCAGTGGGGCGATCTCGCGACTGAATCGTTCCATTGCATTTTTATCTTTCCCACGAACACCAACGCGCAAGACAACTTCATTTAACGAATCGGCATCTTTCGACAGCGGACCGAAACAGGAATTAAAGCCAAGGTACTCAGTCCGGATCTCTTCAAAACTCAATCCTAACGAATGTAATCGTTCCCTGAGAATTTCGTCCGCCCGTTTTGCTTTTTCCAACGCATCGGGCCATGCATAGGTTAATGTTGAGTAGGCAGTATATCCGTCGAAATACGCCATGGAGACTTTATAGGAATCTGTCGCCGGGTGTCCTTCTATTCCGGACACTTCCACTCTATTCTGTCCGATGTCTTTTAACCGGATCGACGTAAAATCAGCGATACAATCCGGTGTGATATAATTTTTCGGATTACCGATTTCATACAACAACTGTTCTTTCACCGTCGCACTGGAGACGAGACCGCCGGTGCGTTCATGTTTGGTGACGATAAATCGACCGTCGGGAAAGGCTTCAGCAATGGGAAAACCGATATTCGCAAGATCCGGAACATTCTTCCAGTCGCCGGTAAAGTTTCCGCCGCTAGCCTGACCGCCGCATTCCAGAATATGTCCTGCCACGGTGCCGGCAGCAATCTTATTCCAGTCATTCCAGCTCCATCCGAATTCGTGCACCATCGGTGCAAGTGTCAATCCAGTATCGGTCGTTCGCCCGGTGATGACGATCTGAGCACCCTGTCGCAACGCTTCGACAATCGGTTGGGCTCCGAAATACACATTTGCACTAATCACATGCTGGCGAACGGTGGAAAGCTTATCTTCCGTTTCCATATTATCCAGCATCATCCCTTTTGTCGCAAGATTGTCGATAGCGGGAAGGATATCATCGCCATACACAATCCCGACTTTCAATCCGGTGATGTTATGTTTTTTTGCAACGCTGAAGATCGCATCGCGGCAGGCGATCGGATTAACTCCTCCGCCATTGGTGATCACTTTAATACCCTTGTGCACAATATCCGGAAGAATCGTATCAAACACGGAGATCAGATCTTTCGCATATCCAAGCTTCGGATCTTTTAATTTCTGTTTCTGCATGATGGACATCGTCACTTCAGCGAGATAGTCCAACATCATATAATCAATTGGCCCTTTGCGGACCTGGTCGACCGGTGCGGTCTGCAGGTCACCCCAAAATCCTTGACCTGATGCGATGCGAATAGATTCTTTCATTGTCCTCTCTTTCTCTTTCCTGAATGTTTTTCAAGTCTGAGGCAGACGCAGCTTATTGGTGTTGCGGTACATGAACAGATTATTTCAATTTAATATGCAGTTCATCCAGTTGTTTCTTGTCCACTTCGGATGGGTTTTCATCCATGAGTGAAATTCCGCTGGCGGTTTTCGGAAACGCGATGACATCGCGGATCGATTTTACGCCGGCAAAAAGCATAGCCATACGATCAAGACCGAACGCGATACCCCCATGTGGAGGAGCGCCGAATCTGAATGCATCAAGCATAAACCCGAACTTCATCTTTGCTTCTTCCGGACCGATACCAAGAAGACCGAACACTTTGCTTTGAAGCGCAGAATCATAGATACGAATACTGCCGCCGGCGATTTCGTTTCCGTTCATCACCAGATCATAGGCACGCGCACGGGCTTTCGTTGCATCAGTATCCAGCAAGTGTGCGTCTTCCGGTTTCGGCGAGGTGAACGGATGATGCATCGCAACATGCCGTTTTTCCTCTTCCGAATAGTCGAACATCGGAAAATCGACCACCCAATGAAGATTCCATTTATTATCGTCAATCAAGTTTAGCCGTTTCGCCATTTCAAGACGCAGCACTCCAAGCGTGGTATATGCTTTTTGCCATGCATCGGATATGATGAGCACGAGATCTCCTGTTTTTGCACCGGCGATATCACAAATATTTTTACACAGTTCCGCTCCAAGGAATTTTTCGATAGCGGTTTCGATCCCTTTTTCTGTCAGTTTGATATACGCCAGACCGCCGACGCCGAGTGATTTCGTGAACTCGACAAGATTGTCCATTTGATTGCGCGTGTAACTTGCTCCGCCGGGAACTGTAAATCCCGCAACAACTCCCCCTTTTTTCACGTTATCAGCAAACACTTTAAAACCGGAATCCTTCACCATCGCGCTAAAATCGGAAAATTTTAAATCAAAACGGAGATCGGGCTTATCGCTGCCATATCCTTCAATCGCTTCTTTGTATGTGAGGCGCGGAAATGGGGTGATGACGTCAATTCCTTTAATCTCTTTCATGAACCGCTGCATCAATCCTTCCACGATTGTTTGAATGTCGATTTCATCCACAAACGACATTTCGACGTCGATTTGGGTAAATTCCAACTGACGGTCGGCACGAAGATCTTCGTCACGGAAACATTTTACGATCTGGAAATAGCGGTCATACCCTGCCACCATTAAAATTTGTTTATATGTCTGCGGTGATTGCGGCAGCGCATAAAATTTACCCGGATTAATTCTGCTCGGTACTAAAAAGTCGCGCGCCCCTTCCGGAGTGCTTTTCATCAGGATCGGTGTTTCCACTTCGATAAAATTATGCTCGTCGAAATACCGGCGGGTGATTTGATACATTTTATGCCGTAGCAGAAGATTCTGCTGCATCGGTGCTCGGCGCAGATCTAAATACCGATATTTTAACCGAAGGTCTTCATTCGTATCGAGTTTATCTTCAATCGGAAACGGCGTGGTTTCCGCTTTGTTCAGAATCGTCAACCCATCCGCAAGAACATCGATCTCACCTGTCAATAATTTTGCATTCTCCGTTCCTGCCGGACGTTTTTCCACCGTACCGGATACAGAAATGACAAATTCAGTGCGGAGTTCTTTTGCCAACGCATGGATCGCTTCGTGATTTTGCGGGTTAAAAACAACTTGCGTTTTACCGTAGCGGTCGCGCACGTCGATAAAAATTACGCCGCCAAGATCGCGCCTGGTATCCACCCATCCAGTAAGGGTTATTGATTGTCCAATATGTAACGCACGAAGTTCTCCGCACGTATGTGTCCTCTTTTTGTATAGCATTCCTTAATTCACTCTCCTAACAATAAAAAATCCCTGCAAAGAGGGATTATTTGACGTACTGCTCTTATGCACGATCAAGATACGGAAAAACGTCGGGTTTTTCAATGACCGCAGAGCCTAATTCTGTTTCATTACCAACTTGAGAAATTCAATCAATTTAAACGGAGCCGATCGCGGTCGAAAACTATCGTTCTCGGTTAGATAAGTGAAGAATTTACCATCTTTATATATAGAAGGTGGACTCGGACTTTGAGCGTTAAAGGGACTGAAAATTCCGGCATCACCACCATACGGAATATTCGGATTGAAAATACTTGTCGGTGATTGTGAGAAACCGTATTGTCCCCAGGAATTAATAATTGACTGCGGATTTGCCGTGTCCGCTATAACCATACCAAGATACGTCCCATCTGGCGCGATAATTCTTGAACCGAGAATTTGAAAAAATTCTTCGCTGTTCAACAGTACACCGTCTTCAGCAAACAATGTATCTTCTTCTCCTGGTATTCCCTGAACCGGCGCCGGCATCGTTGTCCCATTCCGACCATAGATATATTTCGTCATACCGATCGGCTCATTAATCTGATCGTACGCCACCCATTCCGTCCTATTACCTTTGGAATCGTATTTATATAGATTTTTGAATTTTAATGCGCGGTCACTTCCCGATTCTTCGACGAGATTCGAATTTTTGTCGTATTTCATATTTTTTTGATACACCGGCCGCCCGTCGGGCCCATATTCTTTTTCAGAAACAACCTTTCCCGCTTCGTTCACGATATATTGGGTTCGTGATTTTACCGAGCTGTCCGGACGGTACGAACGCAGTTCAATCAGATTGTTGTTTTTGTCGTGTTCAAATACAAACCGTTCTTGAAGATTATATTGGACGCTGTCGTATGTTTTGAAATATCGTTGATATTTCAAAACTGACGTCATATTATCTTTGCGATCAAACGTCATCACAAATTTTCTGAGGTTATTTTTGTATTCAATTACATTCCCATGGCCATCATATAAATATGAATCGCGCATGAATATTTTACCATTATCCAGCCTGCCGAATGTTTCCAGAAGCAATCCTGTTTCATCGTAAATACAGGTGATTTTTTTCTCAACAGTTCCGTCGGCTTTATACGAAACTGTTTCTATCCTATTGTTCGATGCATTATATCGATGAATCGTTTTAAAAGTATTCTCTTCCTTTTTGAATAGTTCTTCTTCAAGGTTCCCGTACTTATCATATCGAAATGACGTAACCTCCTCTATTTTTCCGTCGGAAGGATTAAATGTTGTGATCCTCACAATATTCCCTTTATCGTCATACCGAATTAATGATTCGTTCGTACCTGCAGAATTCGCTTTCCCATATTTGTAAAGAAATTTTATCTGCGAGACTGATTGTATACCGGATGAACTAATGCGCTTTCGCTCCATTTGCACTGCTTTTCGCTCACGCTCTAATTCTTTTTTCCCTTTCGGGATGTACTCCGATTGCTGAGCAAACAGTATTGCAGAGGTCAACAAAATGATGAGACCGAGCTGAAAATTGGAGAAAGAGCACTGTAAGGATCTGCCAGAACGCAGCATTATGGGTCTGATTTGTACGCAGTAAAAAGAAAGCAATTGAAAGAAATGACCCCAGAATAACCGGAATTATTCTCCGACAGAGTGAAAGTAGAAAAATTGTCCAAGAATTGCAATATGAAAGAAACGTGGTATACGGTAGGTTTTCAGTCAAATTTCGAGCAAATGGGGTATAAGGCCAGAAATCATATTTGTCCAAAATAAATCATAAAAGAGAAAAACTTATTCCTTCTTTTCTTGACGGGGTTCCGAAGGAATGCCGACATGGTATAAAGATTTGATCGGCACAAGAAAAGAAACACAAGAACTCCTTTCGAAAT
>JALNZH010000287.1 GCA_023229405.1 Bacteroidota bacterium | reverse complement strand
CCATCAAAAGTCCCTTCATGATTTCATGCCCCCCTCTGTATCTCCCCCTTGATAGGGGGAGAAAAAGCTCGCTCAATCCTCCTAAATTTCGCTCCCTCCCACATCTCATCCAACACTGTAAGAAATGTAGGGGTGGGTTTACTTTTCTCAACATAAAATATCTACCATAAATCCACTCGTTTGATAAATTTTTACCAATAAGGGTTTTATTTTGGATAGCTATGACTTTTGTAACGATTACAAAAGCACCCAGGTATTTCTTCACTCCGATATCTGGATCTTTCTCGTTTTTTGGATTTATGAAACGAATGATGGATGTATGATAAATATGTAGGAATAACAGTAATATCAGAATGATAAAAATGTACTATCATTTTGATAATGATACTTATGAAAATCATCGTAAATTCCATGGAAATGAAATATACTCTGTCGGCACACATTATGCACCCTTATTATAGAATACAGGAATGAGCTTTGAACTGAAGCCACATTCTGTTCTCAATGTTCCTGTTTCCATCAATAACCTTCTTCATCATGCCGATCCCGACGCAAGCAAAAGAAGGTAAGGTCATCATTTGGCTTGATATGCATATTCAATTTCACGAAAATAGCAGTATGGAGATTTGGGGATACTACAACACTTCATTTACAGTAGACTTTTTATAGAGAATTATTTATGAAGAACTTCATGTTAGTTGTTTTTGTCTTCCTGAACATAGATTTCGTTTCTGCTCAACAACCCGGAGAGCAAAAAGAAATTACCGTTTACACAACCGCAGAAAAAACTGAGTACCGGCTCACCCGAACACAGGCAAATCCCTTTGCGCCATCCGTGCAACCGCTGGAGTCGGAGATTTGTATTTTTGTCAATTCCCAAAAAACATTTCAGACATTTCTCGGCATCGGAGGCGCAATAACGGATGCTTCAGCGGAAGTATTCGCAAAACTCTCCGCAGCAAAACAACAGGAAATGTTGACGGCGTATTTTGACACTACCAAAGGAATCGGTTACTCGCTGGCACGGACGACAATACACAGTTCGGATTTTAGCAGCGGAAGCTATACCTATATAAAAGAGGGAGACAAAGGACTAAAGACATTTTCCGTTGAGCATGATAAACGTTTTCGAATTCCCCTCATCAAACAGGCGATGAAAACTGCCGGCGGAACGTTAACACTGCTTGCAAGTCCGTGGAGTCCACCTGCATTTATGAAAAACAATAAGACTATGCTGAAGGGAGGCAAACTGTTGCCTGAATTCTACGAAAGCTGGGCATTGTATTTTACGAAGTTCATCATATCGTATGAAACGGAAGGAATACCAATTTGGGGTATTTCCGTGCAGAATGAACCGATGGCCACGCAACGATGGGAATCGTGCGTCTTCACCGCCGAAGAGGAACGCGATTTTCTCAAATTCTACCTCGGGCCAATAATGGCGAAGCAAGGATTCGGAGCAAAGAATATCATTGTGTGGGATCATAATCGTGACTTAATGAACCAGCGGACGGACGTCATCTTCGGCGATCCTGAAGCGTCGAAGTATGCATGGGGAACCGGATTTCACTGGTATGAAACATGGGCAGGTGGAAAACCGATGTTTGACAACGTAAAAGCGGTACATGATTCTTATCCGGACAAAAACATTCTCTTTACCGAAGGATGTGTTGAAAGTTTTACACCAGAACGTTATCAATATTGGCCGAATGCAGAACGCTATGGAACTTCGATGATTAACGATTTCAACAATGGAACCGTAGGTTGGATCGATTGGAATATTCTGTTGGACGAACACGGAGGTCCGAATCATGTTGGCAATTTCTGTTTTGCCCCTGTTCACGCCGATTTAACATCCAACGAATTAATCTACACCCCCTCATATTATTATATCGGTCATTTTTCCAAATTCATCCGTCCAAATGCAAAACGCGTGAGCACCGTCAGCAGCCGCAGTCAACTGCTCAGCACAACATTTGTGAATGTGGATGGTTCAATGGTCACCGTCGTGATGAATCAATCTGATGAACCCGTAACGTATAAACTGGTCGTTGGATCCAATGCAGCCGCACAGACGATTCCTGCGAGAGGAATTCAAACGGTACTATATTAATCCATTGAATCACCATTCATAGTTTTACTGCGATGCTGTCATACACCAACAAATATTGCGAACCATTCCTGAGTGCGTTTCTGAATAACGAAGGTGGAGAGGGAGTTTATGGAATGGCGTAGCAATGTATGAGCCTATTACCGATTCTCCCTCGTTTGGATTCCACAGTATGTTGAACCATTAACCACTATTGTATTACATCTACTCCATAAATTCCCGGACCTGTGTGCACGGTTATATTTTAATTCCAAAAATTCTTTAACAATAAAAATGAAAATCACTGCATTGAATCACCATAATCATCATCGGATATTGTCGAGGTTACAATGAGAAAAATATTGTGTCTGTGGTTCGTTATTGTGTTCATCACAATAGCGCAAAATAAATCAATCAATCAACGTGTAGATTCTGTTTTACAACTAATGACCCTGGAAGAAAAAATCGGACAAATGAATCAATATAATGACGACTGGAAGGCGACAGGACCGGTAACAGTCGACAATGACAAAGCCAGCCAGGTTCGCAATGGACAGTTAGGCTCACTGCTTAATTGTTTGGGAACCGAACGTACCCGAAGCTGGCAAACTATAGCGATGCAATCGCGTCTAAAAATACCACTGTTGTTTGGGCAAGATGTTATTCACGGATATAAAACTACCTTCCCAATCCCCCTGGCGGAAGCCTGTAGTTGGGACCTGGAGGCAATAGAATTATCGGCAAGAATTGCTGCTACCGAAGCAAGTGCCGGGGGAATACATTGGACATTTGCACCGATGGTTGATATCGCTCGCGATCCACGCTGGGGCAGAGTAATGGAAGGTGCGGGCGAAGATCCCTATCTCGGTTCCATGATTGCAACGGCGCGCGTAAGAGGATTTCAAGGAAAAACACTGGGTGCGGTAAATTCGGTTATGGCATGTGCCAAACATTTTGCGGCGTACGGGGCAGCAATCGGCGGAAGGGATTACAATTCCGTTGATATGAGTGATAGACTGTTGTGGGAAGTGTATTTACCTCCTTTCAAAGCAGCGGTGGATGCCGGAATTGCAACATTCATGAATTCCTTCAACGATATTAACGGAGTGCCTGCTACTGGAAACTCATATTTACAAAGGGATATTCTGAAAGGTGCATGGAAATTCGAAGGATTTGTCGTCAGTGATTGGGGCTCCATTGGCGAAATGATCAATCACGGAAATGTAAAAAATGGTTATGAAGCAGCATTGTCTGCAGTTACTGCCGGCAGCGATATGGATATGGAAAGCCGCAATTACAAAAACCATTTGACACAACTGGTAACAGCGAAGAAAGTGCCGATGACGTTAATTGATGATGCGGTACGAAGAATTTTACGAAAGAAATTTGAACTTGGATTATTTGATGATCCTTTCAAATATTGCAATGCAGAGCGAGAACAACAGGAACTGAACAATCCCGATCATGCTAACTCCGCACGAGAAATAGCGGCTAAAAGTATTGTACTTTTAAAAAACGACAATCACCTGTTACCGCTGTCCAAGAAAACAAAAACCATCGCCTTTATCGGTCCATTAGTAATGCCTTTAAAGCAAAACAAAGGATTTTGGGATATTGAACTTCCCGGAGTTGATTCGAACTTCATTGTTTCACAATGGGAAGGAGTAAAAAATAAGATAGGTGCAGGGTCAACGTTGTTGTACGCAAAAGGTTGTGAGATAGAAGGAAATAACAAAGAAGGTTTTCCGGAAGCAGTGAAGACTGCAGCAAAAGCCGACGTTGTCATTCTGAGTATTGGTGAACGAAGAGACATGTCCGGAGAAGCAAAAAGCCGCAGCGATATTTCCATACCCGGAGTTCAGGAAGAATTACTCCAAGCACTTCTTGCTACCGGTAAACCGGTTATCGTACTGATGAATGCCGGTCGTCCATTGGTATTTAATTATACTGCCGATAATGCACCAGCTATTTTATATACATGGTGGTTGGGAAGTGAAGCGGGAAATGCCATTGCCGATGTGTTGTTTGGAGATTATACTCCATCCGCAAAACTTCCCATAACATTTCCACGCAGCATCGGACAAATTCCGATCTATTACAGTCACTTTAACACCGGCCGTCCTGCGCACAACGATAATAATCATAATTATAATTCTTCATATACTGATTTATCCATTTATCCAAAGTACGAGTTCGGGTATGGATTAAGTTATACGACGTTTCAATACAGTAACCTGCACTTGTCCAAAAAGACCATGGCACGCAACGATACAATCGAAGTGTCCGTAACCATTGCCAATACTGGCACATACGCTGGAGAAGAGATTGTACAATTATATCTCAGGGACAAAGTCGGTTCAATTGTCAGACCGGTAAAAGAGTTGAAAGATTTTAAAAAAATTAAACTCCTCCCCGGAGAAAGTAACACAATTCAATTTATTATTGATGATGAAAAACTCTCGTTCTACAACCAGCAATTGCACTGGGGAGCGGAACCAGGTGATTTTGATATCATGATCGGTGCTTCATCGGAAGATATACGATTTCAAGAAAGTTTTGAATTGATACAGTAATCTAGTGTTGTGGTCCAGAGATTTCTTTATTATGTCAGTGTAGCGTATTCGACAATATCATAAATACATAGGCTGATTATTCGGTTTAAATTATTAAAAGGTATTTATCATATTTGTCCAAAATACATCATACAAGAGAAAAACTTATTCCTTCTTTTCTTGACGGGGTTCCGAAGGAATGCCGACATGGTAGAAAGATTTGGTCGGCACAAGATATGAAGCACAAGAACCCCTTGCGAAATGTAACGCGCGCGATGAATCCCG
>JALNZH010000005.1 GCA_023229405.1 Bacteroidota bacterium | reverse complement strand
CAAACAGTGGATATGGGAAGAAGTTATTACCGTTATCTCTCTTGCACGAACTCCTCCGCTATCAAAAATCACCTGAATGCTGTCTCCCCCAATTTGCGACCAGGGAGTATCTTCTCCGTACAGATCCACCGACACTCCGGTCGTCCCCTGGGTTGCGGCAGAGGGACTGATGCTGATGATGGAAGGGAAAAGAGAATCCACTACGGTAAATCCATTTGGCAGTGAGATAGTATATTGATAACTATTATACGAATAGAAAGTCAAGCTGACGGTACGATTACCCGGCGTTGCATTGGGATCAATAGTGACGTACGCGGTTGCTGTTGTTGTGTTTTGTATTGCCGGATTTGTGACACCGATCCCGCTACCGGAAAACGATATTTCTACTCTGTTCCCGTAGGGTCCGTTTTGCCAATATGTACCCCGACCAGTAATTGTCACCGGAAAGCTCATTCCTTGTTTCTTACTATTCGGCGTCACGGCAACCATCTGCGGTGGCGGATTGGTCACGGTGAAACAATTTTCTTTTGTTAACTGATGCGTGATAATTCCGCCGACATATTGCCGCACTGTGATGCTTCTAGTAGAAATTGCGGCAGTACTGTCGATATCTGCCTTCGCCGTAAGATGGGTGGATGAAAGCGCTGTCACCGTTTTGCCGACTATTCCGCCTCCGCTAAACAAGATGACAATACTATCACCGGCGTCAGTCGACCAGGGAGTATCCTCTCCCAGAATGTCCAACATGACACCAGCAGTCCCTTGTGTTGCCGAGGAAGGGGTAATGCCGATGATGACAGGCAGCAGTGAATCGGCAACCGTGAATGCATTCTGCAGTGAGAGACTATACTGATACGAATAATTTGAATAATAGATTAGATTGAAGGTATTGACACCAGGTGTTGCATTGGGTGAAATGGTAACTGTGGCTGTCGCTGTCGTTGCGTTTTGTATCGTCGGATTGCTGACACTGATTCCGCCCGCTCCAGTAAATAATATTTCCACTCTGTTTCCATATGGTGAATTCTGCCAATTTGTTCCTTTGCCGGTGATCGTTATCGGAAAACTCATCCCTTGTTTTCCGTTGTTCGGCGTAATGGATATGAGACGCGGCGGTAAACTCGTTATCGTAAAACCGCTTACTTTTTTTGATTGACTCGTGATGATGCCGTTGGCATATTGCCGCACGGTCACATTGCGTACCGATACTGTTGCATTGCTGTCTACATCTAATAGACAATTAATATGCGTTGAAGAAAAGGCAACAATTTCTCGCACGATAACTCCGCCTCCGTCTAAATCCACTTGAATACTATCTCCTCCAATTTGCGACCAGTGTGTATCTTCGCCATAGATATCTATCGATTCACCGGCCTTTCCCTGCATTGCTGCAGAAGGAGAAATGCTAGTAATCGTCGGAAATAGTGAGTCAGTAACTGAGAATCCATTAATTAGTGATATACTATGTTGGTAGCTATAGTTTGCATAATACGACAGATACACAGTCCGGCTGCCGGGAGTTGCATTAGGTTCAATAGTGACGGTTGCCGTTGCTGTTGTTGCATTTTTAATCGTTGGATTGGAGACACTGATTCCACTTCCGGAAAATGATATCTCCACCCTGTTTCCGTAGGGTGAGTTTTGCCAATTTGTGCCGTATCCGGTAATTGTTACTGGAAAGCTTGTGGCTTGTAGTCCGCTCTTCGGTGTGATTGCCTTTATTTCAGGCGGTGGACTTGTCACCGTAAAACAATTTTGCTTTGTCACTTGATGTGTGATTATCCCGCCGACATACTGCTGTACTGTAACGCTCCTGGTAGAAATTGTGGCATTACTGTCAATCGTGACCGGAACAGTGATATGTGTAGAGGAAAGTGCGGATGCCGGTCTACTCAATATTCCATCTCCACTAAAGAGTATCTGTATGCTGTCTCCTCCAGTTGACGACCATGGCGTATCCTCGCCATAAATATCCATCAAGACGCCCGTCGCTCCCTGCATCGCAGTAGTAGGAGTTACAGAACTGATCGCTGGAATCAATGAATCTGCTACGGAAAATCCATCAATCAGTGAGACATTGTATTGAAAAATGTAACTCGCATAATAAGCGACATGTACTGTGTGATTCCCCGGTGTTGCATCGGGTCCGATAGTAACTATTGCCGTTGCTGTTGTTGCGTTCTGTATTGTCGGACTGCTGACGGTGATTCCGGTACCGGAAAAGATTATTTCAACTCTATTCCCGTAGGGAGAATTCTGCCAATTTGTTCCGCTTCCGGTGATCGTAACAGGAAAACTCAATCCCTGTTTCCCGCCATTCGGCGTTATCGAGATAAGGCTTTGGGAAAAAGAGATATGAATACCCGTGATGAAAAATAACATAACAGAGAGGCATAGCTTAACGACTCTTCTTCGCATAATAGTCCTTAATTTGATGATATGTTGCATTACCGCTCGCATTTTCCTCTAATTCATTCAACAGAATGATCGCCGATGAATCTTCACCGGAATTTGCCAATACAGATAAGAGATTGATTTGCGGTTCAATATAATTCGGGTACTTCGTTTTCATTTCGGTATAAATCTGTTTTGCTTCCATGTTTTTTCCACACATATACGAAGAGGAAGCGAGGTTATTCAGTACGAGAGGATTGTACGGTATTAATTCTCTCGCGTCTTCAAAGTACTTTTGTGCACCGAAAAAATCTCCCAACTGAAAATACCCAACACCTAAATAATATGCAATTGGCAATCCCGAAGGATCCAACGGCAATCGATTTCGATCGATAGATCGGATGTGTTCCAGCATTCCGGAATAATTCTCCGCCATTTTATATTGAATTGCGGTGTAATAGTGCCGCTGATCCTGAAACCATAGGTAGACAAAATAGACAGTGAGCATACTGACCAATGTAAACACCATCGCCACTGACCGCAGGTTCATCGTCATGGAATCCCGTGACTTCGGAGAGAAGTAGGCGATACCGATAGCCAGATAGAATAATGTCATCGGTGCGATACGATCTTTTGGGAAGGCAAAGACCGAGACCACAACAATATTCAGGAGTGACATTCCAATAAGCAACGATGATGATCCCTCGTCAGATTTCCATAACAATTTTCGCAGAGCAAATACAATGATCAGCGAGTATGACAGAAAGCCAATCATTCCATTCTCGGACAATATTTCAAGAAAATCATTATGCGGATTGATACTGTCGAATTTATAGATATTCTGGTCGGTATAATCCGGTCCGCGATATTTTGAATATTCGCACACCCAACGTCCCGTTCCAATTCCTATCACCGGACTGGAAACAAACATCTCGAATGATGAAGACCAGAATTTCAACCGCGACGTACTGTACGGAGATGACAATGTCATATTCTGCACTGTTTCCGTAAAACTTCTGTTATAGGTATTCCGTGGTTGAAGAAATCCGATGGATACAGCGATACAAATCACTGCCGCCGCAGTCAACAATGGATGGTAATCCTTTTTCGTGCTTTTCGATCGCTTTAATTTCAGCATATAATGCCATGCTAGTGCAACGATCGTGATCAGCAGTGCTAAATATGCAGCCCGACTACGCAAGAGCATCACATACGTCACCGTTATTGTAATACCAAGAATTGTAAGATTTTTTGCGCTTTTGCGTTGCACAAGAACGGCGGTCAATATCATCCATGGAATTACCCCCGCGAGATATTCAGAAGCAAAGCTGCTCCCGCCTAATGTCGCTCCGGAAGTCGCTGCCATCGGTATGTTGATGCTGGTGATGCTAAATGCTTGAAGTATTCCTATGGTTGCGGCTAATCCACCGGCAATACTTATGCAGACAGCAACTCTTTTGATAAAATATTGCTTATCGAAAATGGTGCACATCATCATAGTGATATAGGCAAAGATCATCAATCCTGCGATTTGCGAAAGATCTGCAAACAACAGTTCCGGTACCCGGTTCCCCAGCGAAGAGATAAGCAACATAAGAGGAAAGGATATGCTGAGCCAAAAAAAACTCCGGTGAAGATGGATTGTACGGACTACTCTCACGGTTACCGCAATCACAGCAAGCAGTACGAAGGTAAGAATAGAAAATAAGAGCCGATGAATAGCGCCGGTATCGACGACCGAATTCGAGAAGGTAAGCGGAACAAAAAAAAACAGGCAATAGATAAAGAATACTATTCGCTGCAGGTGTTTTGGAATGTGCACAGAAGAACCGGAGGTTATTTGAGGATGCACATTTTTTACCATATTGTTAGAACTTCTGACACTTTCGGTGCCGCCACCTTATCTGGGGTAGGTTACAAGTAATTAAAATGTACTAAATGTCATACTTGTCCAAAATAAATCATACAAGAGAAAAACTTATTCCTTCTTTTCTTGACGGGGTTCCGAAGGAATGCCGACATGTATAAACATTTGGTCGGCACAAGAAAAGAAGCAAAAGAACCCCTTGCAAAATGTAACGCGCGGGATGAATCCCGTTCGCTCTTGCCCGTAGATGGCAAAAAACGCCATCAAAAGTCCCTTCATGATTTCAGACCCCCTCTTTTTCTCACCCTTGGTAGGGGGAGAAAAAGCTCGTTCAATCTTCCTAAATTTCGCCTCCTCCCACATCTCATCCAACACTGTACGGAATATTGAATTGCTTTAAAATATGTGATTAATACCAGCTAAAATCAATTATTTCAATTCCATGATTCAAGTATGGTTCTGGTACGAATCATTTCGTTGAATACTTGTTCTGCTAAGTTTAACGAAAAATAGTCTTTCAAATATTCATCAATAATCAATAAGAACATCGAGAAACTATTTCATATAAACTATGGATTGAATATCTAACCATATTCCTCTATTTTATAAAATGAAACTTTTCTCACTCTTATCAACGTCATCGCTCTCCCCGGTTTGGAAATATTCAGCGGAGCATATTCTCTGGCGCGTCATGTTCTCCGAATACGGAGTGATCATCGGCGAAGATAGGAATACGGAATCCAAAACCGTCTCTTTTTTTTGCCTGGACTCGACAACAGGAAAACCGCTCTGGCAGCAGAAGAATTTCGGCGAACCATGGTGGATCGGCCTGGATGCGGTGAAGGACGGCAGACTGTATCTTCACGGATATAGAAAACCAGATATGCCGGAGCATAAAAACATTATTGCTGTCGACCTAAAAACGGGTAATGTGATATGGAAAAATACCGATTGCACATTTCTTGCCATTGGCACTCCGTTTATCTACGGATATAAGGACCTTTTTGAGCGACGCGTATATTTTAGAATGGACGAAAATACAGGCATAATCCTTGATGAATTGGCAATCCTACCGGATGGTGTGGAACCGAATATTCAATACGAAAAGACAGACTTCCTTTTCCCCCACCAGGTGACGGATAACGGTTCAATAGCATGGCATACCGCAAGTGAAACAAAAGGAATGTTGAATGCCGAGAGTATTGAGGTGAGCAATACCGTCATATTGAATGTCTATTCCCGCAATATGCCGCCAGCCGAAGGATTGAAAAACACATTATCGGTCATTGACACAACGACCAAGAAAAAAGTATATTCAGATGTTCTGAACGAATCAACACCATACCCGGTTCCCGATTCGTTCTTTGTGGAAGGCGAAAGAGTCTACTATATTAAGGAGCGAAAAACATTCGTTGCCGTAGATCTGAAACACTAGCAGCTGCACCACGGAAAAGATTTTAAAGGATACACCCATGGAACTCAACCAGATCGCGTTCATCCTCTTCTTCCTTGCATCAATGGCCTTCTTTGCAATGAGCGCCAGAAAATTGATCGCGACGCTGCGGCTCGGAAAAGCCGATAACCGGCTGGACAATATCCCGAAGCGGTTGCAAAATGTTTTTACCATCGCGTTCCTGCAGACGAAACTGCTCCGCGAACCAGTTGCAGGAACATTACATCTGCTCATCTTTTGGGGATTTCTCGCATTATCGCTAGTAGTGATTGAATCGGTGATGGAAGGCCTCCTCGGACATTTTTCATTCTCGTTTCTCGGCGGCGGATATTCCGTCATCACATTTTCACAGGAAATTTTCTGCTTGCTGGTTATGGTCGGCGTGATCGGTTCGCTCTGGAGACGGTTCATCACGAAAGTAAAACGCTTGCAGGTCGATGCGCACGGCAGCAAGGATGCCGCAATGATTCTCTCCTGGATTTTTTTGATCGTCACTTCAACATTGCTTCAGAATGCAACGCGTATTTCCATCGGCACGTACGAAGCCGGAATGTCGTTCCCAATATCATCGTCATTCGCTTCGTTCTTTAGTTATGAGCAATCAACATACATCCTGGAAAAGATTTTCTGGTGGGGTCATATCGGACTCGTATTGGCATTTCTGAACTATCTGCCCTATTCAAAACATTTACATGTGCTCACCTCTGTTCCTAATGTCTTCTTCTCTTCGCTGAAACCGAAAGGTGCCCTCATTCCGATCAATCTACAGGATGAAACATTGACGAAGTTCGGCGTGGTGGACACGGACGATCTTACGTGGAAACAATTACTGGATGGATATACTTGTACAGAATGCGGACGCTGCGAATCGGTTTGCCCCGCAAATCTTACCGGCAAACCACTCTCGCCGAGAAAGATTATTGTGGACACGCGCCGCCGCACCGTTGAAAAATCACCGGTAATGATGGCCGGTCGGTTGGAAATGAATCAGGAGGTGGCGAACAATACTCTACTGGATCATTATATCACTGAAGACGAACTCTGGTCCTGCACTACTTGTATGGCTTGCGTAAACGAATGTCCGGTAATGATCGAACATGTAAACGAGATCGTAGACTTACGCCGCGCACTGGTACTGAACGAATCCCGCTTCCCTCCCGAAGTGAAAACTGTCTTCGATAATTTAGAACGGAATTTTACTCCGTGGGGATTCTCGCATTCCACGAGAGCAGACTGGGCAGAAGGTTTAAACATTCCTACAATGGCACAAGTGGGCGATGCAAAGAATGTTGATGTATTATTTTGGGTGGGATGCGCCGGTGCGTATGACGCGCGCTACAAAAAAGTTACCATTGCATTTTCCAAACTGATGCAGCACGCCGGTATCTCGTTTGCCATTCTCGGCACAGAAGAAAAATGTAACGGCGACGCTGCGCGCAGAATGGGAAATGAATACCTCGCCCAGACGATGATGACAGAAAATATCGAAACACTAAACAAATACAATGTAACAAAGGTCGTCGCAACCTGCCCGCACTGTTTCCATTCCCTTTCCAAGGAGTATCCGCAGTTCGGCGGAAATTTCGACGTCGTCCATCACACCGATTTCCTTAACCAACTTGTGGAAGAGGGGAAATTGAAAGTTGACGGCAAAAAGAAGAATGTGCAGACTGTTACCTATCATGATTCCTGCTACCTTGCCAGATATAACGACGTGATTGAAACGCCGCGTGCAACATTGCAGGCAACTGGTGCTCAACTGATAGAAATGCCCCGGACGAAGGATAAAGGACTCTGTTGCGGCGCCGGCGGAGGAAGAATGTGGATGGAAGAACATCACGGAAAACGGATCAACATTGAACGGACGGAAGAAGCGCTGGCAACTGGAGCTTCCACTGTTGCATCTGCCTGTCCGTTCTGTATGACCATGATGAATGACGGCGTGAAAGCAAAAGATGCAGCCGAGAAAGTTCAAGTACGCGACGTCGCAGAAATCTTGTTGGATGCCATTGAACAAAAAGCATCAATCTAGTTCCGGTAAAAAAGAACATCACTCATCCCGGGCAAGCTCATGTTCCATACTCGCTGTGTCTCCTGCCGCTAACAATTACCGTAGCGGGGTGCCTCTTCGGAATAAAATACTTGGCGGCAGAAGAATGACTCAAAACCAGAATTAATTTTAGAGAAGTGAGATTTCCATTGTCCATAATTTCCCGTAGGCATAATTTGCTGCAAACATTCACCTGTGTCAATCACTACATTTTATTTTTCCTGTTCGTTGTCGGATGCAAACTTTCCGACAGCACGTCAGAGAAATCTCTTCCCGTTCCGTATGCAAACACAGCACGGTCAGTGAAGTATGTCGGCACCGAACAATGCAAAGTGTGCCACGAAGAAATCTACAATTCTTACCTGAGTTCTGAAATGGGACGCTCAATGTATCGCGTATCCGGAATGCCTTCAATTGAAAAATTTCCTTCCACGGTTGTTAAAGATGCACAACTCAACTATTCCTACCAGGCGGTAGTGAAGAACGGAAAACTCTACCAGCGTGAATTCCGGAAGAATGCCGATGGTTCTACGTCGCATGAACGGACCGTTGAAGCGGAATATGCAATTGGCTCCGGCAATAATTTGCGGATGTACTATTATGAGGATGGCGGCATGATCTATCAACTTCCGTTGACATGGTACGTGCACAGCAACTCATTCGATCTCAGTCCCGGATATAAGGATTTCGGCAATGTGCGATTCTCCCGTTTTACATCGCCAAAATGCCTTTCTTGTCACAATGCGTATTTAAAACCTGATACCACCGCTGTCGATCGTTACCGAAGGCCATTCGAATTGGGAATCAGCTGCGAACGCTGTCACGGTCCGGGTGAACTGCACATTATGGAAGCGAACGGCGAAACTATTCCCGGTTTACAAGAAGGAGCGAAAACAATCATCAATCCCCGTTCACTTCCACACGAACAGCAGTTGGATGTCTGCCGGCAATGTCATCTGCAGGGGAAGGCGTGGGTGCTTATAAAAAATAATGAAGATTATTTTGATTACCGTCCGGGTGAATTGCTTTCTACTCACCGTTCGGTCTATTTCAAAACACAGGCAAAAAAGGAAGTGGTGGAAGTCGGCGACAGTCCCCAGCGGATTTCGATGAGCCGATGTTTTCAGGAAAGCGGCAACACGCTCACATGCATTACATGTCACAATCCACATTTTTCCATTAAAACATTTTCAGCGGATCATTACAACGGAAAGTGCAAAGTGTGTCACACTGCGGAAAAATTGCAGAAGAATAACTTTTCCGTTTCGCACTCTTCGTCCACGGATTGTATCTCGTGCCACATGAACCGTACCGGCAGCAATAATACGCTGCACGGAGTTTCGAATACCGATCACTGGATCCGGGTGAACGCCAACAAAACAAAGATCGATTGGAACTCGTTGAAAAAACCGACGCATCAACCGATAACTCAACTCACCGCATTTCTGGACAAGCACGATTCCCTCTCCGGAGAACGGCTTGCTGAAGCATATCTTTATTATTATTTGGAACACGATCCCCGTGCCGCCTATCTAGATTCGGCGTTATCTTATCTGCAACCGTATCTGATGAATGGAACAGCCACGACACGAAGTTACATCGTGTTAGCGCAAATCCGGTCACGTCGCGGACAACACAATGAATCGGCCGATGCGTACAGACAGGCAATTGTTCTGCAGCCCGAAAACAGTGAATTATTTTTTCAATTAGGAAACACTCTGATGAAATTGGGAAAATTTTTAGAAGCCGCCAATGCTTTCGGTACCGCTTCACTGCTGAAGCCAAACGAACCAAAATATCTCGAAGCATCTGGAATTGCTCAATACCGACTAAGCGCATTTACTGAAGCGCAGGAGTATTTTGAAAAAGCGCTTGCCAAAGACAGTCAGAATGGACAGGTCTTCTTTTATCTTGGAAATATCCATGCGCTAGGAAATCAGGATGCAAAAACCGCAGTGCAATATTATCGTTCGGCAGTGGAATTGATGCCGGACCTTCCCAATGGTCATTTGAATCTGGGAAATGCGTATCTTCTATTACAACTGCCGGACAGCGCCATAACTCAATATCGACTGGAATTACAGCGTGATCCCCGGTCAGCATCTGCACTGGTAAATCTTGGACGCAGTTTTGATTTTAAGGGAGAAAAAACATCGGCAAAATCCTATTATCGTAAAGCGCTGGAAGTAGATCCCACTTCCGCAGTCGCACGTGATCTGTTATTTCAATAATGACCAATACTCAGAACATACAACCCAAAGAGATCCTCCCTTCTGCCGAGGAGCGAATAGCTTGGTTTGCCGAATACGAGAAGGTGAAGAAAGTACCGCTTGTATGCAAAAAATTCGGCATCAGCAGAAAAACATTCTACAAATGGTGGAAACGGTATAACACCGAGCAGCGCTCCTCCGACAGTCTGAAGAACCGGTCGCGTAAACCACATCATAATCCTCGCGCAACGCCGGAACATATCATCCAACGGTTAAAAAGTCTGCGGGAACAGACCGGATTCGGACAAAAACGGCTGCAGTTATATCTGTCGTTATGGTACGGTATTGAACTGGCGGAGAATACTATCTGGAAGATTCTTCGCAGAAGCGGCATCGATATGAAGGAGACAAAAACACGCCGTCGAAAAGTAAAACCGCATGAACCGCTTCTTCCAGGCGACAGGGTAATCATTTTTGTTAAAGCGTTCGAAAAACAGGTCGGGAAACAGAAATATTTTTACTATGCGGCGATCGATGAATGTACGCACCTGCGTATCGCTCGAATCTATGCGCGACACTCAACCTTATCCGCCTTGGATTTTGTACAATATATACTTACATCATTCCCATTTTCTATTCATTATATTCATACACCATTGGACAATGCCTTCACGAGCATTGCCATGTCCCGTTCGCGAACTCATGCGTTTACACAAAACCTGCGGCGTCTCGGTATTAAGCAGCATATCCCCACCAGAAAACAGTCCCAATCAAAATTATATGCAGAACGAATCAGGCAATTTGATTCACCGGAAGCATTCATCTCCTTCCATTTTAACGCACACATCGATGCTGAACGGATGGTGAATAACTACTTGTTCGATTATAATAACAACCAACCGAGGAAAGAGATCGGCATGATGACACCATTGAATAAATTACGCACATTCGAACAATTTAAGGACATCAAAGAATTTCATCCTAAAAAAGATACTTTCTGATTATCCACGAATCGAAACGGAGCAGGCATGAAATTATTCACCGTAGCACCATCCTTCGCTAAGAGTATTGTTCCAGTACTTGTCTTCTCTGTAACACTGGAATTTTTTGGATGCGGTTCTTCATATCCCGCGCCGGGAGTGGACGGAAAAAAATATCACTACGTGTACCTGCTCGTCGAACCGGTCACATCACCGAAGTTGGAATTTAAAGATGCAAAAGTTAGCATTACGTTTACCATCGACGATGCCGCGATCTCATATACACTCCTGAATCTTACACAACAGCAGCTCTTGGTGGAATCGGGAGCGGCATCCATAGGCATTGACGGCAATTTCATCCCTGCGCGGAACATTCAAAGTTTGTATTCGGATAGTGTCCACGGTTTTGCACCGATCCTGATTGGTCCGCGTGGATATTTACAGGATATCGTCATCCCTCGTACACATATCTTCCGAAACGACGACGACGAATGGGTGGAAACGGATCTTTTTTCAACGTTGGACAGCGGCACGGTCGCCGGACGAAAGTTGATTGCGAAGAATAACGGAAAGGAGATTAACCTGATGCTGCCGATTACGTTTGGTGAAAAGCGGAAAGTCTATTCGTTTGCTTTTAAAGTCGGCGCCATAAAGGTTGTCAACCCCAACGCCGAAATCCCGCAAAAACAGCGTCCCCCTGCACCCGAACTGTGATTTCACCTCACTGCGTTTACCTCCGCGTTACACCAAAACTGTGGCTTCGTTTTCGCGGCCCAGTCTTCGCAGCCTAGTATCCTCAGCTCTGTATCCGCGGCCTTTATGGCCGCGCAAAACTATGATACCTGAGTAAAACAAAAAAGGTCTTGTAACAATTGTTAAAAGACCTTTTGCTTTGAGCGGGTGACGAGGTTCGAACTCGCGACATTCAGCTTGGGAAGCTGACACTCTACCAACTGAGTTACACCCGCAATTGTATACCTAAAAGTACGAATATTTTCCTTATATTCAACCATCCAATTTTGGGAAACTTTTTCGGCTGAACAGGGGTTCTCATCTTCAACTCACCATCAACTTAAAAGGATATTACATGAAAACACTCTCCACGCTCCTTTTTTTCATATCGCTCTGCACCGCCATTGCTATCGCACAGCAACCGCCGTCCAAACTGCTTCGAGTCAGTCCCTACTCTTCCATAACGCAGACAATCGGTATTACTGAAGTCTCCGTAATGTTCCATCGTCCGGGAGTCAAAGGTCGTGAAATCTGGAACAAACTGGTTCCCTATAACCAGGTATGGCGTGCCGGCGCAAACAATGCGACCGTTTTTTCATTCTCCGATGATGTCACCATCAATGGAACGACCTTAAAAGCTGGAAAATATTCGTTCTTCACCATCCCGGCAGAAAAAGCATGGACCGTTATTTTTAATTCGCAGGCTGATCAATGGGGGGCGTATTATTACGATTCTACAAAAAACGTCTTCACCTTCAGTGTAACGCCGGAACAGGCACCACACGAAGAATGGTTGTCCTATAGCTTTTCCGATCTCGGCCTTACTGCGGCAAAACTTTCCCTCCGTTGGGAAAAAGTATCTGTTTCGTTCGTTATCAATACGAACACAGCAGAAAACGTATCCAAATTGGAAGGAAGCTTCAAATCCCAAGCTGCACAGCAGGCGGCATTACTCGCCCGTTATTCGCTGGACAGTAAATCCGATTATGAAAATGGACTCCAGGCAATCGATCGCGCTATTAGCTTAAATCCGTCATGGGGAAATTTTTCCGTAAAAGCACAACTCTACGCTGCTCAAGAAAAATTTGCCGACGCAGTCAAAACCGGCGAACAGGCTCTGGAAACAGGGAAAAAATCTGGTGCCAACGTAAGCACGTTCGAACCGATGGTGAATGAATGGAAGACAAAACTTCCCCCCGTAAAAGGAAAGAAGAAGTAAGTCTTACAAAATTTATAGGAACCGTCATTTTGAACATAGTCAGCTTGCTTAACGACTGCGGACGAAGTGAACCTACCTACACAAATGGTGTCCCTTTATGACCATCAGGCGGGAATCTAGTTCGAATAGTGTTTTTTCAAGCAGATTCTTCACACAAACAAAATACGTTTGGACTCAGCATGACGATAGAGAAATATTCCTAATTCCTTTCCTTTTCAACGCCGGAGTATTCCGGCGTTTTTTATTTGTAAATGTCTGACACCTGCAACAATTGTCCTCCCCAATTGTCTGATGTTCACATTGTATATAAATAGAAAAATCATCTGAAAATAGGCTGTCCTTTGTCATTCTGTGCACATTCGCTTTGCTCAGTATAACTACGCGAAGAATCTTGCTCTTTCGTTTGAGTGGAAAAACGAGATTCCATGCCTGCACTAACGGTATCCCTTTGCAACCGACAGTGTAGGCGCTCCTCGGAATGACTTTGATATGAGATTTTTCAGATGTCTCTATAACTCAGATGTGTCCGAGTCAATCCGCACAATCAAAATGTCTGACAACTTTGCATATTCCCCCTCTTTCGCAAGGAGGGGATTAGGGTGATGGTCGCTCTGCAGACAACCTTCTTAATTTACCTCATCTGCCTATAAATTTATCCTCCCCCTCACTTGCATGCCTCTTCATTCATCATTATTTTGAAAGACAATTTTCTCACTCACTCAGAAAGTGTTGTTATGTCTCTTATGGTTAGCATCTCCGGTATTCGCGGTGTTATCGGCGAATCGTTAACACCGGAAGTTATTGTAAAATATGCCGCCGGTTTCGCCGAATATTGCCAACGCGGCACCATCATCGTCGGTCGCGACGGCAGAATCACCGGAAAGTCAATTTCCGATATCGTCATTGCCACATTGGTGCAGATGGGATGTAACGTTGTGGACCTTGGCATATGTCCAACACCAACGGTCGGTCTCGCCATTGAAAAACGCCATGCCGCCGGGGGCATCGCCATCACCGCCAGCCATAATCCGATGATCTGGAACGGATTAAAATTTATCAGTTCGTCCGGCATGTTCCTAAATGGAGATGAGAATAAACAATTCTGGGCGCTCGCGGATAAGGGAAGTTTTAGATACAACATATGGAATAAGCAAGGAACAGTAATGCAGGATCCTGGGTTCTTAAACGAACATATCAATATGATCCTGAATCTCCCCGGTATTGACAAAAAAAAAATTGCTGGGCGAAAACTGAAAGTTGTAGTGGATTGCGTGAATGCGGCCGGCGGAAATATCGTTCCGAAATTACTGAGAGAATTGGGCTGCGAAGTGATTGAATTGAACTGCGACGTGAGCGGAATTTTCAACCATACACCCGAACCTATACCGGAAAACCTGACCGATTTAAGCGCTCGAGTCATTAAAGAAAAAGCAGATCTCGGCGTTGCCGTCGATCCGGATGTTGACCGGCTGGTCTTGATGACCGAAGAAGGAAAACCATTTGTGGAAGAATACACCGTCGTCTCTGCAACAAAATTTGTATTGGAAGCACAAAAAAAACAGGGAAAATCGAAGCATACCGTAGTAGTAAACCTTTCCACAACACGTGCCGTGGAAGATGTTGCAAAAGAATACGGCGCCACAGTCCACCGCACACCTGTGGGTGAAATAAATGTTGCCTCCCGCATGAAACAGTTAGGATCGGTGGTTGGCGGCGAAGGGAGCGGTGGTGTGATCCTGCCGGAAGTCCATTTGGGACGCGATGCCATAGTCGGCATTGGATTGTTCCTGCAATTGCTGGCGGATTTTGGCGGAAAAGCGTCGGAATTAAAAGCGAGTTTGCCGCAATACGAAATCGTGAAGAATAAAATTGAACTCGGTACGCTGAAACCGAATGAAATCTTACAACGGTTGTACAACAAATATTCCAAAACAGAAAAAACAAATTTCGATGACGGCTTGAAGATTGATTTCCCTGCATCGTGGGTACATCTGCGCAAATCGAATACCGAACCGATCATCCGCATTATCGCGGAAGCAAAAACACGCGAAGAAGCTGCGGCACTGGTAGACCGGTTTCAACACGAAATTACCGGTTAGCCGCTTTCGGACACTCGATGCAGAACGGCATCCACATCCGGGACATCTTGCATTTAAAGTCGATCCCGAAAATTAGCGACCGAAAGATTATCTCTCTCGTCGACCATTTCAAATCTACGACAGGGGTCCTTTCTGCTGACCCCCGCGCATTGGTAAAAGTTCGCAGTATTAAAGAAGCGGACGCATCAATGATCCGCCATATTCCAGTCGATCAACGATCCATCGATAAACAATTTTCCCTACTCAACAAAGTAAATGGGAGCATCATTTCCTTCTGGGACAAAGAATATCCAGAGCAACTGAAAAACATTTACGATCCCCCTGTACTTCTTTTCGTCCGCGGCAAACTTTCTCCGAACGACAATTATTCCATCGCTGTTGTCGGAACGCGTCATCCTACACTGTATGGGAAAGTGAATGCAGAATTGTTCGCAAAAGAATTCGCCCGACGCGGTATTTCGGTGGTGAGCGGACTGGCGCGGGGCGTGGACACAATCGCACATCGGTGTACGCTGCACCATCATGGTAGAACCGTTGCCGTACTCGGCGGCAGTATCGACCGAATTTATCCCGGCGAGAATGTTTCGCTTGTGGAGACGATCGAATCAAAAAATAACGGCGCAGTGATTTCTGAACTGCCAATGAGCACCCCTTCCCATCCGGCATTTTTCCCCCGCCGAAACAGAATCATCAGTGGTATTTCTCTCGGCACGCTCATCATCGAATCGGATGAAGACGGCGGGGCAATGATTACCGCCACCACCGCACTGGACCAGAACCGCGAACTGTTTTGTATTCCCGGAAGCATCGCCGAAAAAAAATGTTTCGGAACGAACAAGCTCATCAAAAATGGACAGGCAAAACTTGTACAGTCGGTGGACGACATCGTCGACGAATTGCAACTCGCCCTGCGTCCGATCCTAAGTATACAGCATGCCGCACCGGAATTACCGCAGCTGAATGTTTTTGAACAGAAAATCGTCGATCGGTTAACGCCGGAACCGATGCACATCGATGAAATTGCTGAACAAACGCAGCTTTCAATCTCCGATGTTCTGGTAAATTTGCTCGGACTCGAATTCAAAGGGATTGTCCGCCAAATGGCTGGGAAAATGTTCCTGAAAGTATAACATCCCGCTCACCACCCGCAACAGGAAATTCTTGATAATCGCCAGTTCCGCTTTCTCCTTCCGCAAAAAAATCTTATCTTACCAATAGAAAATGATTATCATTGGTGAAATATCGGTAGATACATCCGTTTCAGGAACGAAATTTGCATGCGACCTGAATGTCTGTAAAGGTGCCTGCTGCACCTTCCCCGGCGGACGAGGCGCGCCGTTATCTGATGCTGAAATTATCGAAGTGGAACGGGCCTTCCCTCTGATTAAACAATACCTGCCTGCAGAACACCTGGCGGTCATCGAGCGTTTTGGATTAGTGGACGGAAGTGCAGGAAACTTTGCCACACCATGTGTGGATGGTAAGGCATGTGTCTTTGTTTACTTTGACGGTGACATCGCCAAATGTGCATTCGAAAAAGCGTTCTTCGAACAAAAATCCCAGTGGCAAAAACCCCTGTCGTGCCATCTGTTTCCCATCCGGGTAAGGAAGGACGGCAAAGAGATTCATTACGAATATTTTAGTGAATGTGAACCGGCGCTGGAACGGGGAAAATCTGATAATGTTGCCTTACACCAATTTGTCGCCGCACCGCTGGAGCGGGCATTTGGAACTCAGTGGAATCGGCAATTGAACGAAACAATCAACACGAAACAATCATAATGCTTCATTTATCTCAACAGCAACGACTCCTCCAGAAACTCACTCCGCAGCAGATCCAGTATCTAAAACTGCTGCAGCTCCCCACCCTTGCGCTGGAACAGATGATCAAGATGGAACTCGAGATCAATCCCCTGTTGGAAGAAGGAATGGATGGCGAAACTGAAGTAGAACAAACTGCGGATGTCACTCCCGCAGTTGAAGAAGAAACGAAAAAGGAAGAGGAAGAAAAGAAGAAAGACGAATTTTCGTTTGAAGATTACTTGAGCGACGAAGAATCGTTTGCTCCACGCCGCGAAGTTCAACAGCAAAACGACGACGACGAACGGGAAGAGATCCCCATCGCAGCAACGACTCCGCTGGCCGAGAAATTGCTGGACCAGCTACACCTTGCTGAAGTAACGGAAATGGGCATGCTCGTCGCCGAAGAAATCATCGGCAATATCGATGAAGATGGTTATTTGCGGCGCGATCTGGAATCGATCGTGAACGATATCAACCTGAGTCACAAACTGCATTTGACTGTTCCGCAGGTGGAAGAAGTGCTGTTAATCATTCAGCGGCTGGAACCTGTCGGCATCGCTTCACGGTCACTACAGGAATGCCTGTTAATCCAGTTGGAATTCTCCAAAGCGAACCACCGGCTGATGGAACTCGGCAAAAAACTACTGCGTGATCATTTCGACGAATTCACCAAAAAACATTACGAAAAAATCTCAGAGATCCTGGCCGTCTCCATCGACGAAGTAAAAAAGATTCTGGAGGTCATTTCCCATCTCAATCCAAAACCAGGTGAAGGAACAATAGACGCGCAGCAAAATTATCTGACTCCTGATTTTATCGTCACGAAAGATGAAGATAATTTTATCATTCAGCTGAACGATAAAAACGTTCCTCCACTCCGCATCAACCGGAACTACAAAGATCTGATGTCTAAGCGAAACAAAGATGTCGGCGCCGATACGAAACAATTTCTCCGTTCAAAGTTCGATGCGGCGAAATGGTTTATTGCCTCCATTTATCAACGCAGAGAAACAATGTTGAAAGTGATGCAGGAAATTGTGAAACGGCAGCATGACTTTTTTGATACCGGAGAAGGCTTAAAACCGCTGATCTATAAAGATATTGCCGAAGTCATCCGAATGGATATCTCCACCATCAGCCGCGTGGTAAACGGAAAATACGTGCAGACAGATTTCGGCGTGTACGAACTCCGGTATTTTTTCAGCGAAGGAATCAGCACACAAAGCGGTGAAGACGTTTCCAATAAAGAAGTAAAAGCCCGCATCAGGGAGATCCTGGTAGCAGAAGACAAAAATAAGCCTCTCAGCGATGAAGATATCGCGGCAATACTGAAGGAAAAGGGATTTAACATTGCACGTCGGACCGTTGCTAAATACCGCGAATCGATGATGATCCCCGTCGCCCGCCTGCGTCGTTCAATCTAACATACGTCGAGATGTCATCCCTGCCCAACAATGTAATATCAAGATAAGGCGGGTCGACCTACAAATAGAAATCCCCGAATTCATCGCTGAATTCGGGGATTTTTTTGAATGGTAGAGTACTCTCCGCGCTTATGGGTAAATTATAACCGCAACCGCATGCCCATTGTTACTGAACCGTTTCGGAAACTTTCCGGCGTGGTGATGATCGCAATGCTCTGCGTTGCAAAATCCAGATCGAATGTATTTGCGATATGAATGCCGAATCCCATCGACCACGCGAACCGTTCGCGTCCGCCGACCATAATACCGGTGCGCAGTGGCAGCCATCCGGCAAGCGGATCGAGCTCCATACCGATGGAATATTGTGCAAGTTTTGTATTTCCCGCTACTTCATTAAATCCCAAATGAAGATCTGCTGCAATAAGCCAGCGGAAGGGCAGATCATCAATCACATCGTCCATTTGTACTGCCATACCAACATGTAACGCTGTGGGAAGATCGAATTCAAAACCTGTCGTATCGATTGTTTTACCTTTGAAAGCCTTCTTCAACGAATCTTGTGCCTCTTTGTCTGCAATGCTGTAAATGGTCATATTTGCACTTCCAATTACCGCTTTAGTCCGTTTGTCCCATTTAATCGAACCGATGTCGGTCACGCTGACACCAACGCGAACGGTATTGTAGAGAAATCCGGTGACACCAAAATCAAATCCCAATCCTGACCCCACCGGTTCGGGAGAATTAGGATCCATTCGTGCCGTAAACTGTAAGAAGTCGAAGTTGGCATTCAAATCGGTCAAATTCCCCTTATCATCCGGTGTAGTTCTTAACGGAGAATTGGAAATAGAGGAATTATATTTTTCCGTAATAATATATCCGAGTCCGACGAGATATTTCACGCCGAATCCGACCGCAACTTCGTCGATATCCGAAGTGCTGAACGGTATTTTATACGCGGCAGAAAAGTTTACTTCTCCAACGGATGAGGCATTGATTGCCGTTCCGTTCAAGTCATACACCGATCCGGTCGGATCGAGCCCATTCAAGAAAAACTTCATGTATCCTTCTGGAATATCCAGATTCATTACGGTTTGAACAGATGGTACGATGGCAAATCCAAAATCACCGATCTGCATAGACAAACCGATCGGTGAAGTTTCAACTCCTAATTGTGTCCGCGCAATGCCGCTCGGAAACAACGCCAGGATATCTTTCTTGTCTTGTTCGTTGAGTTCCTTCCCAACCCTCGTCTCTTTTCCGTCCGCACCAATAACCGGAACACCGGTGAAGAAATCGTTATAAATCTTGTAATTAAACAAATCGCTGCCGACCGAAAATCCGATCGGCGCGAAGTTGAACGTTACCGTTGCATTGCGGTCATCGAGCGCCAGATTTGCCGGATTCATACCAACGGCATCTAATCCACGAGAAGCGGCAACAAACGCCCTTCCCATACCGACCGTTTTTGGTGAAAACTTATCTCCACCTGCTGTGAGAATGTTGACCATCACCATACTCACGAGGAGCACACCGGCAATACCCGATGTGGTGCTGAAGAACTGTTTGCTGTTGTTCATACGTGTCTCCATGGTAGTATAGTGGTTATTTAAATTTGTCTGTATCGACTTTGAACTTGATATTCGCAGTAGTGATTACTTGAATACTGTCGCCATATTCAAAGGCAAGAGGTTCACCTCCATACCCACCGGCAGTATTCAATTTAATCTCCACAGCAGTAAATTTTGCTTCTGCAACCTTTTTTGCCTCTACACTGGACAATTGAATTTCTCGGTATTCCCGTTTTGGCTCAATAGTGTTTGTCCCGGGAACTCCCAGCGGATGTTCCGTACTATCATTGGGATCCGGGAATCTGATTACCGAATTTGTCAGTGTATCCCTGGATGGTTTCGTGGGATCAGCAGGATCTGCTTTAATCAGATTAGAATAAATATCAAGAGCAACCGGGAAAGTACTGGCAAGATTAAATCCGATCGTCCCTTCCTCGATGGAACTCGTCATGGAAGTGTCCGCATTCCCGGCAATGTCTGAGGTATCTGCCAAATAAAGACCATTCACAATGCCGATTTTCAATGGGAACGAGAAGTCTAACGATGTGTAAACACTGTCGTTATCCTTTACTGTCCCTTTGTTCGTCGTATCGGCAGTTCCGATATTATAGAGATCCAACGGATCGATAACAGCATTTCCAGTAACGGCAAATTTATCGGGAAATTTGAATTTACCATTTTGAACAAATTTTGATAAAAATTGGTCTATTGTTTTACCATACGCGTCTTTATTAGACTTATCAAATATAATGTTTGCTTCTTCGCCGGGGAATATTCTGAAACTCACACCGTCGGCACTTGTATTATGACCGGTGCCAACCGGTGTGGATAATGAGTCCGTTATGACGCCGTTAGATATCGCTTGTACGGTAAATTTTAAATCGGTCGGGAACAAACTTTTTGTAAATATTTTCAAGACAATCGATGCCCCGTCAAAATTAATTGTATCCGCCGAGAAATTATCGTTTGATTGTCCAACACCGGCAGGAATCGTATCATTGATTGCTACTTTATTCGGCGGAATTCTACCGGTAACAACATCAAGGACATACGGTTCAATTACTCCATTCGATTCTTTCGGCCGAATTTCTACATGCACCGAATCTGTCTTCTTAATAACAACTTTTGCGGCAGATTTTACCAGAGTTTTAATTTTCAAGGTAAAATGCATACCACTTGTCAACGTATCCTCTCTGCCGGGATCATCAACAGACACCGGAACCCGCCGTGCTTGAAGTTTATAATCCTTCATCAAGATTTCTTCTGTGTAATCAGTTTTCCCCTTAATGGTAATAGAATCTTTTGGTGCACCGTTTTCATCTTTCAGCTGATATGATTTTTGGGTTGCCACATTAACAAATTCGCGCAGATAAAAAGCGATGATCACATCAAACGGAATACCATTGTTGATAACGATGTCGAACGCCCCGCCTTTGAACGTTGCACTATGAATAAAGGTAGTGCTATCCGGAGTTTGATCTTTGTCTGTCGCATCAAGTTTTTGAATTGCCGTAGTATCTTTCACCGGCAAATAATATTCAGAAAGCAGTCTCATCTTTGCTTCGGAAAGCGACGGGTCGCCCCCGTTTGAATTTGTAATGCTAAAGTTAAATGTTAGCCGGCCGTTATCGATAATAACAGTATTAGGAAAAGGTACCGGTTCTTCACTCTCCAGTTTGAATTTCATTTTCATATAACCGTTTTGTGCTGTATCGATAGGAAAGAAATCCGTACCTGTTCCCCCTCCTTTTGGTACAAGCCCGATGTTGAACTCGCCGAGTTTCCCAAAGACGTTTCCGTTGATATCAGAATTAAACACTTCAATCGGCGTGACAAACGTCCAATTGATATTCATGGTATTTTTAACGGTAAGCGTCATTCTGCCGTCTTCATACTTCAAATAATCATACAACGAGGTATCACCGATGAGAATTGTTGTATCGATAATAATTTTTTGAACCAGAGGAATCCCGGAAAACGACGGCAGTTCGATTGGGGGAACATTCACTGCTTTAATCGGTATTAAACCGAGTGCCTGAGTTAACGATGCAGAAACCGGTTTTAATGTCGGCAGTTTAATCGGTTCCGGTTTGTTTTTCTGCGATGCAGGTCGATAAAACAGTTCACCGGTAGTTGCAATTTGGAATTTTGCAGAGTCTTTACGGATCATATCTTTGAAATAGTATGTCCGTTTGATCAATTGCACGGTCAGCTGTGTCGTCCATTTTGGTGCGACAGGACTAAGCGGAGTATCGATGCAATGATAAGAAAACGGAAGCGTGAACACTATCAGTAGTGCCAGCTTCCATTGTTTTGAGATCAGTGTAGAGATTGTCATGAAGGATCCCCAGGTTTTATGAGTTGCAGTGATAATATTCTTAAAATACATTGCCGGCAGGAAAAAGGCAACGGGTGAACGTCAATCGCAGAAAGGTAAAAACATTTCGATATTCCAACGTGTGGTAACGCTCACACGTTAATGAACTTTTTCTTTTATGGGAATTTGGAATCCGTATGGACTGCCGGCATCTTCTCCTTGAATCTTGATCTCGCCGAACTTTTCCTCGTATTTGCTGATATTGTCTTTTAAAGCACCCAGCAACAGTTTGGCATGCTGCGGCGTCATGATGATGCGTGCATGCACTCGGGCTTTAGGAACTCCCGGCAAAATCCGGGTGAAATCGATGACAAATTCTGCTGGTGAATGCGTGATAATCGCCAGATTTGAATAAATTCCTTCGGCTTCTTTTTCACCCAGTTCTATGTTAATCTGTTGTCCTTGTGGCGGTTGTTGATTGCTCATGGAGTTTTTTCTTTCAATCAATGTATATTCATAAAAAACAAAACCTCACAACCCGATTAGATTGTGAGGTTTTGCGCAAATCACGAGTTAATTTTTCCCCTGGCGAATATCGTCGGCTTTTTTATACGCATCATTGGCTTTTTCCAATTCACCGAGATTCGCATACACCTGGCCGAGCAGTTCCCAGATCTGTACGTCGTTCGGTTTATCCGCAATTACCTTCTCAAGAAACGGTACTGCAAAACGATATTTCTCCTGGTACGATTTATCCTCTTCTTTCTTCTCTTTTTTCAGGCGTTCTTGTTCGGCCACACCCCAGTTTACATAGGTGGCTGCCAGGTTGTAGATTGCCGAATTGAATCCGGGATCGATTTCGAGCACCGCTTTAAATTCATTCACGGATGCTTCAAACTTATTATCTTTCAATAAGAATACACCCAAATTATAGCGGTCGAATTTGCTGTTCGGATATTTCTTCACCCGGTCGTTCAGCAGTTCGCGTGCTTCTTCGTTCCGTTCAGATCCAATGTACGCGTTCATCAAGCTTTCCGATATCTCCGCATCTTCGGGATAAAACTCGCTCCCTTTTTTCAAAATCTGGATCGCTTTCCCGTATTCTGCCAACGACCGTGTATGATCGCTGGAATCGATTGCCGATTCAAACGGTTGGGAATATTTTACAGCGCTCACCAGATCTCCCTCAACGGTTACAACCAAATTATATTTGGCAAATGTCCAGGTCTCTTTTACAACAACAGCCGCTTTCCCTTTCCCCTTGGTTTCTTTGTCGATAGAATTAGGTTCACCAATAAAGTATTTTACATCGGCCGCTTTTATTTTTTCGCGGACTTGGTTCACATTCTTTACTTCTTCCAATGCCGCACGGTTCGTCTCCGTAAATTTTGTTTTGTATTCACTTGCCCGCACAAGATAGATATTGCTCAGGATTCTGACAGCAAAGATGGATTTCATTTTATCCAGTGCAATCGTCAGCGGTGCAATCGCCGATTCAAAGTCTCCTTTTCGGTAGTATGCCAGACCAAGATTTTGCTGATTGGCAATGCTCTCCGGCATAACATATGATGCTAATTTATATGTTTCAATCACAATATCAAATCCGGTGGAATCACCTGCATTATTCAATTCTTCCACACCCTGGTTGAATAACCGTCCCCACGTCACCAGCGTTTGTGCATCAATCTCTTTTTTATATTTTATGCCAACATTCGACGCTTCAACAAAGGCATCTTTCATGCCTTTATAGTTTTTTTGTTCGAACCGGATCTGACCGAGAAGAAACCATGCTTCTTCGTTTTTCGGATTCTTTGCTACTTCCTTTACCAACTGCGCTTCGGCATTCTTGAATTCTTTACGATTGATATAGAGCTTGGCGCTGGTCATTTCGGCAGAAGAGCATTGAAAGCCCATGAAAGCAAGTGATGCCGCACTGATGGCAAGCATGCCATACACGATAAATTTTCTCATCGGAACCTCTGTTGATTTTTATTCGGTGGTGATTTCTGTTTTTTTGCTGCGGAAATATAGAGATTTTTCTCTTTAAATTCTCCACTTCTTTTTCTACTTTCTTCCTGCATTTTTTTTGAATATGTTCTAAATGACAATTAAATATACAATTATGAGCACAATTTTTACTAAGATTATCAACCGCGAAATTCCGTCCGAAATTTTGTATGAAACAAATAATGTCATCTCTATTATAGACATTATGCCGATCCACTACGGACACGCGTTAATTCTACCAAAAAAGGAATACAAAAATTTTTTGGAAGTACCCGAACATGAACTGGCTGAATTGATGATTGTTACCCAAAAAGTAGCGAAATCGCTTGTAAAAACATTCAATCTTGAGGGATTCAATTTTTTTGCCAATAACGGAGAAGTGGCCGGACAATCCGTTTTCCATTTCCATATCCATGTTACGCCGCGGTATCCGAATGACAACATTTCATTTCATTTAAACCTAAAAAAATACGCGGAAGGTCAAATGAAAGAGATTGCCGACAATATCAGAAAGAATATTCACTAATATTTTGACCATCAATCGCACTCGTAATGCAGTTTGGAGTGCACGACAGAAACACTTACAACGAAGGAAAACTACCATGGCTGAAAAGATTACAATACACAATGGCACGCTCACCGTTCCGAATAATCCAATTATTCCATTCATTGAAGGTGACGGAACCGGTCCGGATATTTGGCGAGCGTCGGTTCGTGTGTTTGATGCCGCTGTGGCAAAAGCATACGGCGGAAAACGGAAGATTGAATGGAAAGAGGTTATGGCCGGACAAAAATCGTTCGATAAACTGAACAATTGGCTGCCGGACGAAACAATCGCTGCGTTCAGGGAATATCTTGTCGGAATTAAAGGCCCACTCACCACACCCATCGGCGGAGGTATTCGGTCATTAAACGTTGCGTTACGCCAGATGCTAGATCTTTATGTCTGTTTGCGTCCTGTGCAATGGTTCAAAGGTGTTCCTTCTCCCGTAAAACGACCGGAAAAAGTGGAAATGGTGATCTTCCGCGAAAACACAGAAGATATTTATGCAGGAATCGAATATGCCGGGGGATCTCCAGACTCGCAAAAAATACTCGACTTCATCCAAAAGGAATTCCCGAAAGATTTCGGTAAGATTCGTTTTTCTACAAAAGCCAAGGCGGATGAATTTTGGAAGATGGTTGGAGCAAAAGATTTTCCCAGCGACGTTAATGTTGGTATCGGTATTAAAGCAGTCAGTTATTCCGGCAGCGTGCGACTGATTCACAGTGCCATCAGCTACGCCATTAAGAACAACCGGAAAAGCGTCACGATTGTTCATAAAGGTAACATCATGAAATATACCGAAGGTGGATTCCGTGAGTGGGGTTATAAAACGGCGAAGGAATTTTTCGGAGCGGTGGAGATCGACGGCGGACCGTGGTGCCACATTCCCGAAGGAAAACCGGGAGCAGGAATCATTATTAAAGATGCCATCGCCGATATTACATTGCAGCAGGTGCTCACCCGTCCGGAAGATTTCGATGTGATCGCCACACTGAACTTGAACGGCGACTACCTCTCCGACGCTCTCGCTGCTCAGGTCGGCGGAATCGGTATCGCACCCGGCGGTAACATTAACTACATTACCGGACACGCCATCTTTGAAGCAACACACGGTACAGCACCAAAATATGCGAATCTGGACAAAGTGAATCCGGGTTCTGTTGTGTTGAGCGGAGAGATGATGTTCCGCTACATGGGTTGGACGGAAGCTGCTGATCTAATTGTAAAAGGAATGAACGGAGCGATCGCTGCAAAATCTGTAACCTACGATTTTGCGCGGCAGATGGAAGGAGCAAAAGAAATTAAATGCTCCGAGTTCGGCGATGCATTAATTGCGCATATGTAATTTACAAATATCGTTGAAAAACCGGGAGCATCTCCCGGTTTTTCATTGTACAGCCAACTGTTTCAATTGTTCCTTCACTTGCAGCGCCGCAAGTGCATACCCGCCGTTATCCGAATCGACCAAATGTACGTGAGCATCGCTGTAATTGAACAGCAGACAAGTGATTAATGCATGAGAAGCAACATTCAGTCCGTAGACAAGTTTTCGTTCTTTTTGCAATCCGGTTAAATAGACTTCCAGTTGTTCCCGTTGTTGGATGGATCCGGAAAGTACCTGACGGATCTTATCATCGAACTTTTTGAAATCGGTATTTTGAATAAGGCGCTGTTTATATGTTCCCCATTCGGTCTGCTTTGTTCGGTACTTCAATGCCATCATCGCGAATCCTAGAATCACCTTCCAGCGGATTGTGAACCAGTATTTCAGCCGGTACATTTTTCCTTTGGCATACGATCTGATCCCCGATTCTCCGGACAACATGCGTTCACTAAACGCCATCGTTAAATATTTTTCCTGCACCGGATGACAGAATGAATCATCCCCGTAGATCGAACCGATCGTTGCCAAGACGCTGCGATAAACCGTATTCCGTACTTCGTTGGATGGCCCAACCGCTTGGACAATTAATGAAACAATTTCGTCGTGTGCGCTCGGAACGTTCTGCCACCGGCACTCCAATCCTGTAAAATCCCCTTTCGGCAGAGTGCTGCCGCCAATCGAAAACCGCTCTGCAACGGATGGTATTTTCAAACATTCTTCCGCAAACTGCAAACCGCCGCCGCTAAACGCAGCCTGCGTAAAGGATGAAGAGAGCCGGCTTCGCGCAATCAGTACATCATATCCCTGTTCACGGATGTATGAAACGGGAACAATGCCGATCCGCAATTCGATACCATAGACTTCCTTCGCCATATTCCTTGTTGCCAGCAATGCCTGCTTCACCTCTTCAATGATTGAATGAGGAATGCACAATGTGGCGCCATCTCCGCCAAAGATAAACGGAATGGAGAAGTTCTTTTTAAGGTTGAGAATCGCCATGATCGTGGCGGCACCGACGAGATTGACCTCTTTATACTTTCCGCTGCGGATCAATCCGGTAGAATCTTTTACATCGGAGACGGCAACACACCAATCTCCGGGAAGCGGATTGTAAACACCGGTATCGGAGAGATCGGCAAACCGGTCTATGGAAGGGAGCTCTTCATAGAATGAGTCTGTAATCACTGTGGATACTTATCCTTTCATCAGCGACAATCTGTCGATCGTTTTGAGCGAAGCAAGAATCTCTTGTTGGCGTTTCAAAAATTCCATAGTGTCGTTGCCGGACGCAGCAGCTTGTTTCATGCGGAAACGGTTGTCGGCAAGTTCATGTTCCAGGTGTTTTTTCTTTACCGCTTTGATTGCCCCAAGTGCGATCTCATACAATCGTGTTTCACTCGCCCTGCTGCCGATCTTCGTCCATCGTTCACTTAATTGATACCGATTGAATGTAATATTCGCAATGATTGTTTTTTCATGTTCATCGGCGATCTGCTCCATCAACTGGTTCGCATCCACTTCCCCCGTTTCATCGAACATCAGCAGAAGCGCTTCAGCAATCCGCCGGGATGTTGGATGTGTCAGATCTTCCGGTTGAATGCTCCGGAAAATAAACGGAATCATTTCTTTAGGATCTTCCAATGCCGCACTGAGAAGTTCTTTTTCCTCAATCGGCATCTCTTCCGAAACCGCTCTGCGTTCCTTTTCACTCCGTTCTTCAGCCTGTTCTTCGTGATGTGCCATCTGCACAAACTTCTGCGGAACGCGGCGAGTAGATTTTTCCAGTTCGGCGTACAAGGTGGACTCGTAAAGATCGTACTTTTCGGCAACTGCTTTTATAAAGAAAGTCCGCTTCAGTTGATCGGGAATTTTTGCGATGGACTGCACCAATCCGCGGATCGCTTCTGCTTTCCCTTCCGGTGATTCGAACGAACCGGACCGCATAAACTCTCCTGCTTTATAATCAATAAAGCTGACAGCCTTTTTTAAAAGTTCCTCAAACGCGTCACCGCCGTTTTTCTTTACAAACGAATCCGGATCGTCCCCTTCCGGAAGCCGTACGATCCGTACATCCAGTCCTCCTTCAAGAATCAGATCCACGCCGCGCAGCATAGCGTTAGCGCCGGCAGAATCGGCATCATACACTAAGATAATATTTTTTGTGTACCGGGAAACCAATTGGATCTGGTCCGGCGTCAATGCCGTACCGCTTGAGGCGACGATATTTTTCGTCCCTGCCTGAAAGACCGAGATCAAATCTGCGTATCCTTCCACCAGCACTGCAACATCCCGTTCGCGGATCGCATCCTTTGCCTGAGATAATCCGTACAACACTTTGCTTTTATGATAAATCGGCGTTTCGGAAGAATTAATATACTTTCCGAGAGTGTCGTCATCATACAGTTTTCGTGCGCCGAATGCAATCACCCGTCCTGTTGTGTTGAAAATCGGGAACATTGCTCTTCCGCGGAATGTATCGTACTTACTGCCGTCTTCACGGTGCCGCACCAAACCGACCTTTTCCAAACTCTCCTCATCGAACCCTTCTTCTTGCGCTTTTTTCAACAGTAATTCCCAACCGCGCAACGCGTAACCGAGTCCGAACGTTGTCATTGTTTGGTTCGTAAATCCTCTCTCACGGAAATATTGAAGAGCAAATTCCCCTTCGGTTGATTTGGTGAGATTGTGGAAAAATGTCCGAGCGGCAAAAGACATGACAGCATACAGTTTTTCCATCTCATTCGCCGCTTCATACGCCTCTTCCGTCCGGGTAATGGTAATACCGGCGCGTTCTGCCAATAGCTCCAACGCTTCAACATACGATGATTTTTCGTATTCCATCACAAACTTCACCACATCGCCTCCGCGATGGCATCCGAAACAGTAGAACATTTGTTTTTGTGAACTGACGCTGAACGACGGAGTTTTTTCCTGATGAAATGGACAGATCCCGAGATAATCTTTACCACGTTTCTTCAACCGCACATGCATAGAGATAACATCGACCACATCGGATGCGGCACGGATCTCGTCGATTTTTTCCTGCGGAATTTTCACTGAAGAAGATAACCAGAATTTATTTGATTGTGAAATAATTTGAGAAGCGTTGTTTTTTTCGTTATGTTTAACAGTCTATTCATTGTTTTCCTCATCACTCATAACATTTTTTGAAAGGATCATATGAATTCCATTATCCGGTGTTTCACCAGTGTTGGCATGTTACTGACCCTTCTTGTAGTATCACAGACTGTCGTTGCACAGACGCTTCCGAAAAAAACACATGGTCATGAAGTACCTTTGGACAGTGCAAAAAAATTCATCGCCAATGGAAAAAAAGACGCCATGCAGATGAAGACGCGGGGCGGTATGTTCTTCCGTGAAATATTTGATAAGATGCTGGCGCAAAAAGGAGTGATCGGTATCCGATATTATTATGCGAAAACCGATGACGGAACGCCGACGTTAGTTCTTGTTGGAGTTGACAGCACCGGACAAGATATGACAGCATCGACCATCGCTGAAATGACGTTCCCTTGCCCGCCGTTCTGTGATCAAGGAACAACGCTGGATAAGTAAAAGAATGAAAATTCCTTACTTTGCATACGTCTCCGGTGTATCCTTTTTTATTCCCGCAGCCGTCGGATTGTATAAATGGAAACAGCAGAACAGAATAATGCGTCTGTTTGTTTTGTTCTGCTGTTTTTCAGCATTACACGTATCAGTTGAATATATTTTCGGACGACTCGGCAAACCAACCCAGGGACTTTCAAACTTCCATCAATTATTGGAACTTGTTGTAATTTTATTTTTATATCTTAAAAAATCGAAAGACAATCGATTCCGATCTGCGCTTTTCGCAAGCAGTATCGTATACATCATTATCTGGCTATCAAATAAAAAATTTTTTGAAAGCATTGATAAAATTAATGTGGTGGTTCAATCTTCCGGTCGTTTTTTATTAATTTTCTGCTCTATATTGGCATTATACGATTTAATAAAAATGTCAGTATCAAAAATTACCAATGATCCGGTATTTTGGATTGGCGCAGGAACAATAATATATGCAGCGGGAACAATTATTGTTATCACAATGGGTAACATTATTCTGGAAATGGGCGTCGATTATTTTATCTTTTTTTGGCATATCAATTGGGGATTAACGATTATTGCTAATCTTTTTTATGCAAGGAGTTTTTTGTGCAATTGGTCCTGAATGATACGTTAACGGTTATAGTATTAGCAAGCATAATTATTGTGCTATTGGTTGTTTCGTACGTTGGAATATTAGTCACCAGCAACAAAAGAATTTTCTATGAACAGCAGAAAAAGATCGATGAAATTACGAAAAGTGAAAAACGGTACAAAGCACTTTTCGAAACTTCGCTTGCCGGGATGATGAAATTCAGCTTTGCTCCTTTCATTGTGTTCGAAGCAAACCGGGCAATTCTTGATATGTTTAATGTAATAACGGATTACGACCTGCAGCGAGTTCTCAGCGACCTCCCAAACGGTCAAACCGATGCGATAGAGTCGGCCTTAAAGAACAAAGGGGTGATCGAAGCCTTCGAAATTGAATTCCCTACGACCACGGGGATCAAACGACGTTTCCTTATCTCTGCCAAAAAAGAAGAAACCGAAAACTTGGCACACGCCGTAGTCGTGTTAATGACCGCAGAAAAATTATTTGGTTAACGAGACGTTGTCGCTAAAAGAAAATAATTGTTGTGTCTGACTATTTCGTTCTTTTCTAATCATACCGCCATACCCATGCTTTCGAACGATACGATTGCTCTCATCATATTATCCAGCGGCATAGTGATCCTCTTCGCCGTAGCGTATGTTTTGGTATTGATCTTCAGCAATAAACGAATAATCAGCGAGCAACAGAGTAAAATTGAAGAGATCAACAAAAGCGAAGAGCGGTACAAAGCGTTGTTTGAGAATTCGCTGGCGGGAATGATGAAGTTCGATATCGAAACACGCCGGGTGTTCGATGCCAACAGTTCAATGCTCTCGCTCTTTCATGTTACGGCGCTGTTAGAACTGGAAGCCGCTCTGGTGTCTATTCCCGAAGAGACGTTCGGAAAAATCCGGTCTCAGGTAACCGCTAGCGGACCAATCCCGCCTCAAGAACTCCGGTTTGTTCGTCCGAACGGCACCGATCAATGGTTGTTGTTCGCTGTGAGAAGTTCGAATAGCGACAATTTGTCGCATGCGGTTGTTATCGACATCACTGAAAAGAAAGACCTTGAGCGTGCTTCTGCACGGGCTCAACGGCTTGAAACTATTTCCCTGCTCACCAACAGCGTCACTCATGATCTGCAAAATATTTTTGCGCCAATCTTGCTGTCAATTCACCTTTTGGAAGGACACATGAAAGGCGCTAAAGCAAGAGATATTCTTGAAACCATGCGGGAAAGTACGAACGATGGCATGAAATTGGTTCGAACCATCCTGTCGGTAGGAGGAAGTGTAACATTAACCCGGAAAAAAATAAATCTCGGAATAACGGTAAAACATTGTGTCGATACTTTTAACCGACGCAAAAAAAAGTTTGTAACGATTATTGGACCGAAAAAATCTTCACCGATATACATTCTTGGTGACAAACAACGGTTGATTCAGGTATTTCTAAACCTTCTGGCAAATGCGAACGATGCCATGCCATACGGTGGAACCATTACAGTTTCCATCGATCGAACACCGTCGGACAGAGATGAAAAAAAGAATGGAACGAAGGAATTCACCAATCAATTCGTCGCAGTATCGTTCACCGACACGGGAATCGGAATTTCGGAACCGGATGTGGATAGGATCTTTGAACCGTTTTACACTACAAAACAAAACCAGCAGGGTACAGGATTAGGTCTGGCATTCGTCCAGAACATCGTAAAAGAACACGGGGGAAGCATTTCTGTGTCGAGCCAATTCGGGCATGGCGCGACATTCGCTGTTCGTCTCCCGCTATACATTGTATAACACATTATGAAGCGAATGAACAAAGGCACAACAATCCAAACACGCATTCCGGTATGGATCGTTGATGACAACAGAAATTTTTGCAAACTTCTTGCCGCAACCTTGAATCTCAGTAAAACCATTCAATGCGATGTGTGCCTACATTCCACATCATCCGCTTACAAAACCCTTTCTTCACGGGTAAATCCCCCCGCAGTGTTATTGCTGGACATTAAAATGCCAGAACAATCGGGATTGGATTCGATTGAACAAATCCGTCGTTTATCTCCCGCCACGATTATTTTAATGCTGACCGCGGTAAATGACGAACAACAGATTAAAACTGCGCTACAGCGCGGAGCTTCCGGATACCTGTTGAAAACTTCATCACCAGTAGATATCATTCGCGGTATCGAATCCGCCGTACGAGGGGGTTCCCCGCTTGATCCAATGATCACTAAAAAGATCTTGAGCATGCTCATGCCGGAAAAAGAGACCTTGAAAAACAGCCATGGATTGTCCCGTCGTCAGCGAGAAATTCTCCAATGCGTCGCAAAAGGGTTGTCGATGTCCGAAATTGCACGAACACTCAATATCAGTTTTTATACCGTTGAAACACACATCAGAAATATCTACCATAAGATGGATGTTCATAGCTTGCATTCTCTCGTTGCAAAAGCATATAGTGAACATCTTATCGATTAACTGTTTAGAAAGTATACAATCGTAATATACCTGATATCCGGTATTGACTAATCCCGCCAATAGTATTTTCTTTACATAGTAATTAATCGTCTCAGTACCTTTATTTACCCTGCACTTATGAGGCGATCTACGCCGAATGATCGGTCTTGTGATCATTCATGAAATGACTTTTTCAATTTTCTTCGAAATCACAAAAAACACCATGAGTCGTTACTACGGAGTAATATGTGCACTCTCCTCGCTGCTTGCAGTTGCCATTGGCGGTACTGCCTTAATCGGTTGGATTTTTAATTTCCCTTTCTTAGCCAGTTTCCACGACCGGTATATCCCGATGGCACCCAATACTGCCATTGCATTCATTTTGTTAGGTTCAATTTTATTCATGGTGGATAAGGTTGACACTTCCGCCCCTCAGTTTCGTTTTGCGCTCCGGTTGAACCTGCTGCTTGTTTTTATTATTGCAGTGCAAACGCTTCTCGAGCATGCAGGCTTTACCGGAAGGTTTGTCGATTCCTTGTTCATGGACATCCCGAACGAACAGGTAGATTCGTTTCCCATCGGCAAGATGGCCATTATTACAGCACTACTTTTTTCCGGAATATCGATCGCTCTTTTCCTGCTTATTAATCTGCGGCGACACGAAGTATTCTCGAATATATCGTATACAATATCGATCATGGTTTTTTCGATAGGCATGATGTTCACGGTCTCGTATGTAATCGGTGCCCCAATTTTCTATGGTACCGCAACAATCCCCCCCGCAATAAACACTTCCATTGGGTTTGCACTTCTTGGATTGGGAATCACCTCACTGATACTTCATCGTGAAGCACAGCAGAATGAGGATCGTCAGTTTTCGACCGACAAAAGAATATTGACGGGATTCAGCATTGCACTCTCTTCCGTGTTGATCATCAGTCTCCTCTCCTATCAAAATACACTGCACTCAGTCGATGCCGGCAACGATCTGTTCCGTTCACATAGAATTTCCATTCTCCTGGAAACACTGCTCTCAAACGAAAAAGATGCAGAAACAGCCGCACGCGGTTTTGTTATCGCCCGTCGCGATCGATTTTTGGAACCTTATCGAAATGCTGTTGGCTCCCGTCCGGCGGTGTTGTCCGTGTTGCATTCAGAATTTCAAAACGATCCGTACGCTGAGAATGAGCTTCGAATCCTTGAAGGAATGTTGTATCGGCACACCGACATTATCGCCGCGGTGATTACTCAAATCATCCAGAACAAGAATCCGGACGATCACCTTATTCGGATGATCGAAAATGGGAAAGAATCAATGGATTCTCTGCGAATTGCTGTTTCCAATTTGGAAATGCGGGAAAAAGAGTTCGTGGTGCAACAGACTCTTGCGCTTTCCCAGGCCGTGTCCAGCACCATCTCTACAGATATCACTATGATTGTTGGAGTCTTGATGGTCTTCAGTTTTATTTTTGTTGCCATACAAAAAGACCTAACAGGACGAAAAGCAGCCGAAGAAAAACTCCGTGTAATGAACGATCAACTGGAGCAACGGGTGAAGGAGCGAACCGACTTGCTCAGAAAAAGTGAAGAGCAATATCGGAACACTCTTGACCATTTGATGGAAGGGTGTCAAATTATCGGATTTGATTTCCGCTATATATATGTCAATCCAGTTGCAGCGAACCAGGGACATCATATCCCGGAATCGTTGGTGGGAAGAACAATGATGGAGGTGTATCCCGGTATCGACCAAACGGAGCTCTTTATACAGCTTCGGGAGTGCATGGTGAAACGACAACATAAGACAATGGAGAATGAATTTGCGTATCCGGATGGATCGAAAGCATGGTTCAACCTCAGTTTGGAACCGGTACCGGAAGGTGTGTTCATCTTGTCCGTCGATATTTCCGAACAGAAGAAGTTGAACGAAAAAGTAACGGTATATCAAAATAATTTGGAAGATCTTATAAAAGTTCGCACGCGACAGATCGATGCGATGCAACAGCAATTTAAATCGTTATTTGAATCCGTTCCGGGATTATATCTTGTACTAAAACCGGATATGACTATCGCGGGAGCAAGCGACGCGTATCTTCAAGCAACCATGACGGTTCGGGAACAGATTGTCGGGCGCAACCTTTTTGAAGTATTTC